>JAKLJF010000300.1 GCA_023151335.1 Thermoanaerobaculia bacterium
GAAATAGCGCGACAGGAGGGATATGCGTTGTTCCGATACATACTGGGCCTGGTATTCGTCGTCGAGGAATTTAAAGTCGAGGACATAGCCGGGGTTATAGTTTTTATAAAATTCCTGTATCCGGCCTATCGTTTCTTTCTCCCGGCCGGCCTCTATTTTAGCCATGATCATAGTCGTATTCAGAGGTCTGTACATAAACAACATCGGGGCAATCGGCTCATGCAGGGAGGCGATATGAAAATCTTTGACGACGCCAATAATGATTTTGTCTTCGCCCCACATTTTGATGGGTTGGCCTACGGGGTCTTTCAGCCCCATGGCTTTGATAGCGGTTTCGTTGAAGATCAGCCCGCTTTCCTCCGCGCCAAAATTGCCGGAAAAACTACGGCCTTCCCGGAATGGAATACCGAGCGTTTCGATCATGTCGAAATCGACGGCCCGCACGGTGAAATCGATCAGGTCTTTTTCCGTTTTTCCCGGCCATTCGATGCCGTAGGTGGAAGCGTTGGCGCCGCTTTTTACAATATTCTGCTGGATAGCCGAGGCATTCAACACACCGGGTAATTTCCGGAGCGCTGCCAGAAAATCCGCCGGGTTTTGGGCGACTTTGCCCTCCTTGTCGAAATACATGATATTGGCTTTGTCGTAGCCCAGGTTTTTAGTCTGCGCATACTCTACCTGCCGGTAAACGACCACTACGGCGACAATCAGCACCAGGGAAATTACAAACTGAAAGACCACGAGGCCTTTGCGCGCCAGCAATTCGCTGAACGCATTTTTCAATTGTCCCTTTAAAACTGATACAGGCTTAAAGCCCGACAGATAGAACGCCGGATAACTGCCGGACAAGATACCGGTCAGCGCCGTAATGCCCAGGGCTATGCCGGCCCATTGGGGGTTGAAGTCCAAGGCGAGTTGTTTCCCGGTGAGCTGGTTGAACTGCGGGAGCAAAAGGCTTACCAGCGCCAGCGCCACGGCCAGCGAAGCGAAAGCCATCAGTACCGCTTCGCCCAGGAACTGAAATACGAGGCTTTTCCGGCTGGCGCCGACGGTTTTTTTGATGCCCACTTCTTTCAGGCGTTTGGAGGCTTTTGCCGTGGACAGGTTCATGAAATTGATGCAGGCGATCAGCAGCACGAACAGGGCAATGAGTGCAAACAACCGGACGTAAGCAATCCTGCCCCCCGCTTGTACGCCGTTTTCATACTTCCCGTACAAATAGGCGTCTGAGTAGGGCCTTACAAACAAGGTAAAGATGGTTTCCGGAAAATATCCCTGGATGAAGCGGGCGATCTTGGCATTGAATTGCCCGATGTCCGTTCCTTCTTTCAACAACAGATAGGTTTGCGGACCCTCGTTCCACCATTTCTGGCCGTTGGTCCAGATTTCGTTCAGCAGCAGGTCATAAGTCAGCACGAAATCGAATGGCATGGAGTTGCCGGCCGGCTGTTTTTCCATTACGCCCGTTACCAGCGATTGTTTTTTCTGGCCGAAAACTTCCCACTCAATCGTTTTTCCCATGGCTTCAGCGGGCGAACCGAACAGGTTTATTGCCAGATCGCTGGAAATCACCATGGCATTCCGGTCGGCAAGCGCCTGTTTGGGGTCTCCGCCAACGAGCGGGAAACTAAAGACGTTAAAAAAGTCGCGGCCGGCAAAATTCCCGGCCAAACGGACCGATTTGTCCCCGTGTTTCAATATAAATGTCACACCCTCCTTCACCAGCGACATCACGGGTACTGCTGCCGCCACTTCCGGCAGATCTTTAGCCATGGCCGCCGCCAAAGGCCCCTGCGTGGCCTCATGCACCACTACCTGTCCGTTTTCCGCGCTCCGCTCCATCACCTGGTACAGTCGTGCTTCATTAACGTGAAACTTGTCGAACCGCCACTCGTCGTTCACCCAAAGGCAGATCAGCAAGGCGCATGCCAGACCGCTGGACAAACCCGTCAGGTTGATAAAAAACGAGGACCTGGAGCGGATTATATTGCGGTAGAGGAGTAGCAGGTTGTATTTGAACATGTTGTGCGGATTTCAGATTACCTTATTTGCTGCCGATCAACAGGGAAACACTAATGCCAAGCGTCAGGCCGGTGAGGTGAAGGGCGGTTTGGAGTTTGTGCCGGCCCAGCCGGCGCAGGGTGATCCTGATGTAGTTTTGAACCATAGCCCGGAGATTTGATCCGCAACAATGGCTTCAATAGGTATGCCATCCAAATAAATAGTTGATTTTCAGCGCATTAATATTTTGTCATTCAGGTACGATGTCCATTTTCGGACACCTGGGTGTGCGGTGGCGGACGTACGGATGGCCGGGCATTTTGGGGTTGTGCAGACTTAGCAGGTTTTAAAAACCCGGAAAGTATGAAATCGTGCAACACTCGGAACAATTTTCAGGATATCCCCTTGCGGAAAATATATGCATGCCGGGGGAAAAGATTGCGACTTCTGCGGCAGCCTCATGGTCTAACCTCAAAAATTAAAATTCAAATACCATGAGAGAGGTTTTGTTAGTTATCCACTTTTTAGGGCTCGCTATGGGCCTGGGAACGAGTTTCGCCAATATGTTTTTAGGTATTGCCGGTTCCAAAATGGAAGCAACCGAAGCAAGAAAATTTCGGTTACACACGCTTGCTTTGAGCAAAATGGGTCAGATCGGACTGGTTCTGCTGGTGGTCTCCGGAATTTTCCTGATGACTCCCTACTGGTCAATACTACCTTCCTCCCCCTTACTGATCGCTAAATTGGCGCTGGTGGTCGTGTTGGTGTCGCTGGTAACAGTAATCAGTTTGGCTGGAGCCAAAGCCAAAACAGGCGACGCGGACGCACAGTTTAAGAAAATACAACCGATCGGCAAGATGACCTTAATGGTAGCATTGCTTATTGTCATACTGGCCGTTGCATTTTTTCAATAAGTCATGATTAGTCGCGATTTTAGCATCAGAAATGCGAACGCGGACGAATTCGAAGCCATCGGCCAACTGATGGTTTCGGTGTATTCGCAACTGGAAGGTTTCCCCGGCCCGTCGGAGCAACCGGAGTATTACCGCATGCTGGCCAATATCGGCGAACTGACGCAAAAGCCGGCCACGCAGCTCTTGGTGGCCATGGCGCCGGACGGAACAATCGGCGGTGCGGTCGTGTATTTCAGCGACATGCAATTTTATGGTTCCGGCGGTACGGCGACGCAGGAAAAAAATACTTCCGGATTCAGGTTGCTGGCAGTAGACCCTGCTTTCCGCGGGCAGGGTTTGGGCTACCTTCTGATCTATGCCTGTATCCAAAGGGCCAGGCAATTCAACCATAAGCAAGTCGTTATCCACTCCACCATAGCGATGCAGGTTGCCTGGAAGATGTATGAAAAGCTGGGCTTTACCCGCTACGAAGCGCTGGACTTTATGCAGGGAGCACTGCCGGTGTTCGGGTTCAGACTCGCGCTTTGATATTTACTCACTCCGCAACGCTTTCACTGGGTTTGCCAGCGCAGCCGTAATGCTCTGAAAACTTACCGTCAGGAACGCAATGGCAACCGCTGTCGCGCCCGCGGCGCCAAACATCCACCATTCCAGGTGGATGCGGTAGGCGAAATCGGAAAGCCAGCGATCCATAAAATACCAGGCAACGGGCGTGGCAATGACCAATGACAAAATGACGAGTAGCAGGAAGTCTTTGGCTAGTAGGCCCGTGATGCCCATCACGGAAGCCCCCAGCACTTTGCGGATGCCGATTTCCTTGGTGCGCTGCCGGGTCATATAGGCAGCCAACCCCAGCAGGCCGATGCAGGCAATAAAAACCGCGAGCAGGGCAAACAGGCCGAAGATGCGCTGTTCCCGTTGTTCGGCTGCGTACAGCTTGGCCAGGTTGTCGTCGAGGAAGCTGTAGTGGAAAGGCCGTTCAGGCGCCATCCGATTCCACAATTTTTCCGCTTCCGGAATAAATCCCTGAAACTGTTCCGGCTGGATACGCGCCACCAGCGTGTTATTTGTGCGCTGGGCCACCTGGTGATAGACCAGAAAAAGCGGTACGATGTTTTCGTGCAGGCTTTGGAAATGAAAATCGCGTACCACGCCGATCACCGTAAACTGGACGTCGCCCTCGTTGGGATCAAAAAAACTGCCGGGCATCACCAGCGTTTTGCCCACGGGGTCGGGGCCCAGTGCCAGGTCGGTGGCCGCTCGTTCGTTGAGGATTACTGAAAGGGAGTCGTTGAAATCTTTGGAAAAACCGCGGCCCGCGAGCAGTTCCATACCCAGGGTTTGCAGGTAATTCTCGTCCACAACAGCACAGCGGCCGGTGACGCTTTCGTTGTCTTCCGGTTTTTTGAAGGAGGTGCCGAAATAGTTCGGTCCGCCGGGCGTTTCGCTTGCGCCGCCCACGGAAATGGCGCCGGCTATACGCCGCAGTTCTGCTTTAAAAGCCTCCGTTTTGGGTCCCAGGAAAAAGCCGTTGGCGATCGTTACAACGTGCTCTTTTTGAAACCCGAGTTGTTTTTCGGAAATGAACTGCAACCGCCGGAACACGACGATGGTGCTGACCAGCATTAAAATGGAAATGGCAAACTGGAAGACCACCAACCCGTTACGCAGGGCGACGCCGCGTTTTTGTTTGGTAAATTGACCTTTCAGCACTTCCGCCGGACGGAAACCGCTGAGCACGCCGGCGGGATAACTGCCCGCCACCAGTCCCACTGCAAGGGTAAACAACAATAATCCTGCGATGCCCCGGCCATCGGCATATTGCGACAAGCCCAGGTTTTTACCGGCCAGTTCGTTAAAAGCAGGCAAGGTCAGCGTGGTCAGGCCCGCGGCGAGCAGCGTGGCACAGGCGCTTACCAGCATGGCTTCCAGGAGAAACTGCCCGATCAGTTGTTTCCGCTCGCCGCCGAGCGTTTTGCGCAGGCCCACCTCGCGGGCGCGTTCGGCGCTGCGGGCCGTGGCCAGGTTCATAAAATTGACGCAGGCAATGAGCAGGATAAACAGGGCGACCAGCGTGAACACCCGGGTCGTGGTGGCATTGCCCGGCGTTTTCAGTTCACTTTCCAGGTTGCTGTGCAGGTGAATGTCGCGCAGCTGCGTGAGGTAGTAGCGATAGCCGTTGCCCGTTTTTTTAAACTCCTCCCAACTGACGCCGAAATTGCGTTGGATCTCCCCCGCGGCGTATTTTTCCACGATTTCCGGAAATTTTGCCTCCATGCCCTTCGCATCGGCGCCGGGATGCAGCAAAAAATAGGTATTGGCCGCGAAGCTGATGTGGTTGAGCGCCTCCAGGAAACGCACGCCTTTCGTGGGCATCAGTATATCGAAGGTAAAATGCGCGTTTTCGGGCAGGTCTTCACAAACGCCCGCCACCGCCAGTTGCCTTACCTGGTTGCCGCCGGGCAGCTGAACGATTTGTCCCAGTACTTCGGTTTTGCCGAAATACCGCCGTGCGGTGGATGCCGTCAACACAACGCCATCCGGGTCGGTCAGGGCTGTTTCGGGGTTTCCGTGCAACATTGGTATTTTAAACACCCTGAAAAAAGTGGAATCGGCGGCCAGCAGGTTGGTTTCCTCAAACGTTTGTTCGCCCACCTTGAAAACAGTGACGCCGCCCCGGTTGAAATCGGCGATGCGCGTGACCGCTTCCACTTCCGGACATTCGTTTTTCACCGATTGCGCGTAGCTCGGCGGTACGATGGCGTAGCCCGTGCGCCGGTCGGGATAAATACGCTCCAGCGACATCCGGTAGATCCGCCCGCCGTTGGGCCAGTGGCGGTCGTAGCCGCGTTCGTCGGCCACATACAGCAGGATCAGCAGGCAACAGGTGATGCCGGTGGCCAGCCCAAGCACGTTGATGAGCGTGTAGCGGCCGTTTTTCAGCAGGGTACGGAGTGCGAGAAGAAAATAGTTGCGGAGCATGACGCGGAGGGTTCGGAAACGTGACAGGAGAGTGCACCTTTCGGCCTCAATTGCTGTGCCATCCACATAAGATGCTGGAAATCAGATTTTTGTTTTTTAGGTTTTAGAATGGATGTTCATTTTCGGACAGGTGGGGTGTACGGCGCCGAACGTTTTTTCAGCCCGGCGTTTGTGGCATGTCAAATTCGGACTAAGTTTGTCGCCGTAAACTAAAACCAACCAGACAATGACGGAAAACAACTTATGGAACACTCCCGGAAATGAAGATGCTTATTTCAAGGATAAAGCATTGTACCAAACGCACCTGCTTGAACAGTACAAGCTTTATGTAGAAATGGCTGACAAGATCAGCGAAAGACGCAATCTTGCCAATGTGTTCTTTCTGACGCTGCACACCACATTTATCGGCGCCATCGGGTTCGCCTTTGAAAAAATTGAACTGATCTACCCAAGATTCCTGGTCACTTTTCCCGTTATCGCCATTTTAACTTTGTGTTACGTTTGGTGGCGCCTGATCAAATCGTACCGGCAGCTGAA
>JAKLJF010000301.1:0-313 GCA_023151335.1 Thermoanaerobaculia bacterium
CGAACAAACACCTGATCTCCAAGGCATTCGATTTGTTTTACGCCTCCATTAACGCCGGCTCCGTGTTATCCATCCTGCTGATCCCTTATCTCAAGGCAAAATTCGGCCCGATGGTGGCGTTTGGCGTACCGGCAATTGCCATGCTGCTCGCCGTGTTTTTCTTTTGGGCAGGCCGCCACAAATACCGCCGGGTGCCGCCGCCCAGCCACGATACTAACAAGGTGGTCATCCTCGCCACGGCCTTTGGTTCGCTGCTGGTCAGTTATCTGTATTTCGACAAAGTCAAGCACATGGGTACCGGCCCCGTGCTGGG
>JAKLJF010000301.1:323-3408 GCA_023151335.1 Thermoanaerobaculia bacterium
TGGCTGATCCTGGTGCTGGCGCTGGCTTTTATTTTCAAAAAACAGTGGTTTGCCAAACCGGGCAACTTTGTGGGCATCAACCTGTACGCGCTCATCAACGGCGGTTTTGCGAATGCGGCTAAAGAATACGGCGACGAGGCCGTGGATGGTATCAAATCGGTATGGCGGGTATTGGCCGTGTTTGCCTTTATCCCCGTTTTCTGGGCCTTGTGGGATCAAAGTCAGTCGGAATGGGTGGTGCAGGCTACTAAAATGGATCTGGACTTCCTGGGCATCACCTGGCAGGCCGAGCAGATTTCTTTCGTGAACGCCGCCTTTATCCTGGCCTTTATTCCATTTTTTACCTTTGTGCTTTACCCCACGCTGGAAAAAATGGGCATCCGGGTGACGCCGCTGCGCAAAATAGGCGCCGGCTTTGTGCTCACAGCCCTGTCTTTTGTCATTGTTGCCATCACCCAGGGCTGGATCGACGCGGGCGAACGCCCTAACATCAGCTGGCAAATCCTGGCTTTCGTGGTGCTGACAGCGGGCGAAGTGCTGATCTCCATCACCGGTCTCGAATACGCGTACACCCAGTCGCCACCCTCCATGAAATCGACCATCATGGCCTGCTGGCTGTTGACGGTTACGTTGGGCAACGTGCTGGTGTCGGTGATCCAGAACAGTATCAAAGACGGCGGCTTTTTCGCCCAGTTCCACGGCGCCGACTTCTTCTGGCTGTTCATGGGTATTTGCGCCGTGACGGCGGTGGTGTTTATGCTTGTTTCGCCGCGCATTAAGGAACGCTCGTACGTGGGGAATTGAGTGTGTAAAAATGTTTAAAGTGTGGCCACCGAAGGGCAATGCCGTTGACTCAAGGATTTGGGCATTGCTCTTCGGGGGCTGCGAATACTGACCTAATAAGAAAAAGAACTTCAACTTGTGGGTAACCGGGAGTATGCCCGGCAATCTCCATTCAAGTTATTTTGGCATGAAAACCACTGCCGCTCTGCGCGATTTCCTCGACGCCGCTGTCCGGCAATACAACACGCCGGATTTTATCCCCGACGACCCGGTCAGCATCCCGCACCGTTTCAGCAGGCTCCAGGATCGCGAGATCATGGGTTTCTGGACGGCCACCCTGGCCTGGGGACAACGGAAAACCATCATCCAAAGCGCAGAGCGGCTGATCGGGTTGATGGATGGCGCTCCCTTTGATTTTGTACTTAACCATGCCGAAACCGAGCGGAAACGTTTCCTCGAATTCAGGCACCGCACTTTTCAGGCTACCGACACCTTGTATTTTCTGGAGTTTTTCCAAAATTATTACCGCCGTCATGTTTCGCTGGAGGATGCCTTCGCCCGCCACCTGCAAGCCGGCGACACCTCCGTGGAAAATGCGCTCACCGGCTTCCACCGCGGTTTTTTCGACCACCCCTGGGCGCCCGAACGCACCCGCAAACACGTGGCCACGCCCGAACGCGGCTCCTCCTGCAAACGGCTCAACATGTTCCTGCGCTGGATGGTACGCCGCGATACCACGGGCGTCGATTTCGGTATTTGGAAAAACATTCAACCCGCGCAACTGCTCATTCCCCTGGACGTACACGTGGAACGCGTCGCGCGCCGCCTGGGCCTGCTGCAACGCCCGCAAGCCGACTGGAAAGCCGTGCTGGAGCTCACTGAAAATTTGCGGGCCTTTGACCCGGAGGACCCCGCGAAGTATGACTTCGCCTTGTTTGGATTGGGCGTTTTGGAGAAGGAAGGAAAATATTTCACCGCAGTATAAATCCAAGTGCATCATGTCGAGTAAATTGTTTCTGTTTTTATTGCTTCTGTTGATTATCGCCCTGTTGGCCTGCCGCAGTGCAGCTCCCGCATCCGCGGGCACGTTTGCCGGCTACCCGGAATACACCGGTAGCGACCTGGGCATGAATTACAGCCCCCGGCGCACGGTGTTCAAACTCTGGGCGCCTTCGGCCTCCGCCGTACGCCTGCGCCTGTTCGCGGGAGGAGAAAGCCCGACCCCTGAACAAACGGTGCTGCTGAAAAAAGGCGCTGCCGGCGTATGGGAAACCACGCTCGAAGGCGATCAAAAAGGCCACTTCTACACCGTTCAGGTGGAACACGGCGGGCGCTGGCTGGCGGAAACGCCGGACCCATACGCCAAAGCCGTGGGTACCAATGGCCGCCGCGGACAGATCATCGACCTCGCGGCCACCAACCCGCCCGGCTGGGCACAGGACAAACGACCGGCGCAAAAAAATTTCACCGATATTGTCCTGTACGAACTTCACGTGCGCGACGCTTCCATTGCTCCAAACTCCGGCATCCGCAACAAAGGCAAGTACCTCGGCCTGACCGAAACGGGCACCAAAAGCCCCGAGGGCCTGAGTACAGGACTCGATCACCTCAAAGCGCTGGGCGTCACCCACGTGCACCTGCTACCCGTGTTCGATTTCCGCTCTGTCGATGAAAGCCGCCCGCAGGACAAGCGCTACAACTGGGGTTACGATCCCGAGAACTACAACGTTCCCGAAGGCAGTTATTCCACCAATCCCGCCGACGGGGCCACCCGGATCCGCGAATTCAAACAAATGGTACAAGCCCTGCACACGGCGGGCATCCGCGTTGTGATGGACGTGGTGTACAACCATACCGGCGGCCCCAACGACCAATCGGTGTTCAACCGCATCGAACCGGGCTATTACTACCGCCAAAAGCCTGACGGCTCTTATTCCGACGCGTCGGCCTGTGGCAACGAAACTGCTTCCGAGCGGCCCATGATGCGCCGCTTCATGCTCGAATCCATGAAATACTGGGTGCAGGAATACCGCATCGATGGCTTCCGCGTCGACCTGATGGGTATTCACGATATAGAAACCATGAACCGTATCAGCGCCGAACTGCACGCCATCGACCCCACCATTTTTATCTATGGCGAAGGCTGGACGGCCGGCAGCAGCCCCCTGCCCGACTCCCTGCGTGCCCTGAAAGCCAATACCTGGAAGCTGGACCGCATCGCTGCTTTCAGCGACGACGTGCGGGATGCCATTAAAGGCCACGTATTCACGCCCACCCAAAAAGGGTTTGTCAGCGGCAACCC
>JAKLJF010000301.1:3418-6419 GCA_023151335.1 Thermoanaerobaculia bacterium
CAGGTGCGCTACGATCAAGTCAATTACTCCAAAGCCCCCTGGGCCCGCGAGCCGTATCAAACCATTACTTATGCCGAATGTCACGACAACCATGCGCTGTGGGACCGGCTTGCTATTTCTGCGCCCGAAACCAGCGAATCCGAGCGCATCCGCATGCAAAAACTCGCCGGCGCCATCGTGCTTACCGCGCAGGGCGTACCCTTTCTGCACGCCGGCACGGAAATGCTGCGCACTAAAAAAGGCGTGGAAAACTCCTTTGAATCGCCCGACAGTGTCAACCAGATGGATTGGAGCCGCAAAGCGCGTTACTCTGAAGTGTTCGACTACTTTAAAAACCTGATCCAGCTGCGTAAAAACCATCCCGCTTTCCGAATGACCACTTCGGAACAGATACGGAAACACCTGCGCTTCCTGGATACCACTGATCCCAACTTTTTGGCTTACCTGATCAGCGACCATGCCAACGGCGACTCCTGGCGCGACATCGTGGTATTGTACAACGGCAGCGGCGCCCTTCAGGAATTCACTCTGCCCGATGGGATCGGGAGATGGACCACCGTTCTGGACGGGGAAACGATCAGTGAAAAAGGAATTCGCAGCATCCGGGGTGATAAGGTAAAAGTGGCGCCGGTGAGCGCGATGGTGTTGTTCCGGGAATAGGCCCGGCTTCATCTACGCCGGAGCCGGCAGGGTACGGTGCGTCCAAACGGCTAACCCTGCCTCCAAAACAGCGAACAGGATGAAAATATACTGGTCATAAACCAGCGCCAGCCCTGTCAGACCCACACAGAAAATGAGCCGGCCTCGGACGGATGTCCGGGCAAACGCGATGTTCTCCCCGCTTATGGCAGAAGCATAATAAACGCTGACCGCCAATACCAGCAAACCCAGGATTCGTATCCAAATTTCATGGGTTGGATCAAGTCCCAGCATGGGAAGCATAAAGTTGGGCGCTAACAAAAAGGGAAGGCCCATGCCGATCATATAGACGAGCTGGGCGTACATGGAAGTTCTCCAATTAGCCATGACACGAAGGATAAAAGATGAAGAAATTGAGCCGTTAAAGGTAAAATTATAATGGAATAGCCCGAAAATATTTTGTTTTTACTCCCGGAACCGGCGCAGTTGATCCTTCTCAAACGTCCACTCCGGCGTTTCCAGATTTTCGCCCATTTGGTCGACGGAATACCAGGGGTTGTCGTCGTCGTTTGCCGGGTTTTTCAGTATATGTATCTCCTGCGCGGGCATATAGCTTTGGGCCAGTAAAAACAAACGCTCCCCGCTTTGCGGATGCACGGCTACATCCAGCACGATGACCGCGTGGCCGGGATACCCGCCTTCTATCCAAACGTCGCCCCCCCGTAACGCCGTCGGTTCGACGGCGTATAATTCCCGTTCAAGCGAAGCGGAACCCGCATAAGCAAACACCATATCCAAATACCGCCTGAACTCCGGATAAGCATCGGAAACCTTTCCTCCGCCCACCCAATATACGCGGTTCCCGTCCACCCTTATCCGTTCCCCGCGTCGCCAGCGTTTGTATTCTGCTACAAAGCCATTGGAAAAACGGAAATGAATGTCGTCGTAGCGCCGGCGGCTGTACAGGTACTCTGCCCGCAGCCGGATCACCGCGTCGGCGCATTGTTGCAGGTCGCGCCGGCCGATGTCGAGGTCCAGCACCGCGCAATGCACGTCCTCTCGGGACTTCAACCCGCCATCATACAAGTGCACCGGATACCCTTCGGGATGCAGGGGCAGGTGGCGCAGCCAGGCGGCAAAGGAATTGGAATCCGCTGCCATCCGGACGAATCCTTCGGGTACGGGGAAGCGGGTTTCCACGGTATTGCCCGAAGGCATAATTTTGGGCGCCAATGAATCGGCTGCCGGGGTCAGGGACATTCCGGCGGGTTGTTCCGGGTCGTTTTTGCACAGGCAAAAGACCAAAAGGCAAGCGGCTGCCGGGGGAATAATCTTGTCAATCATGCCGTTTTAATTGTTTCACTTAACGTAAATACACTGTGATTTATGTTATTTGGCTTTTGGGTTGCCCTGTCCCCCAACTGGTTTCCGGAGAACTGATCGGCCCTGGGGTTGGGGGACAGGGCAACCCAAAAGCCAAATAATTTAAATCACAGTGTAGTAAATTGCCATTATGACAAAGGCAGTACCCAGGAATGGGGAAACAAAACAGCGGGTTTGTACGAACAAGCCCGGGCCAACCGGCCTGAACTGTCAGCGGAACGGCGCAAAAAAGGGGGCCGGGGTTGGTAGTTATTGCAGCTATTCTCAGTTTGTACCATATGGCCCGGTTTTCGAGGTGTCGTCTGCGAGGTACGAGCAGGCGACATCTCGAAAACCCGCCGGGATGACACCTTTTTCGTACCTCAAAAGATATCACCCCTTACAAACCGAGAATGGTTGTAGTTATTACGGATGTATGCTGTTCCTTTTGCTGATGTCGCATATATTACCTGCTCAACGTTTTTTATTTCTTGAGTGGAAACACGACGAGCGACTTATTATTTTAGGCGAGATGCACGGCGCCGCGTTCAAAAAACTGGAACTATGCGCCAAAACTATCGAAACGCTGCTCCCATCCGATCTGGATATGTGGCTGGAGCAGGAACAAAATGGCCGGGCGTTGTTATTTTTCCATGCCATGTGGGGACAGGAGCGCAGATTCATGCGCAAAACACTGAAGAACATAAACAATGGAATCGTGCCCGATACCGGTTTCACTACCGTGATAACCTTCATTTGGCATGCCGGAGGGATTTTTTATACACAAAACTGGCGTAAAGCCGCCGAAAAGGGAGAACCTTTAGCTCCAATTTTAAGTCAAATAAATGCCCGTTTCAATGGGAGGGTATGTGTGCTGTGCCACTCGATGGGGAACCGCTTTTTTGAAGGCGCGCTTCGTTCATACGCCGCTCAGGACTTTAATTTTCAAAAAGCGATACTTTTTTCCCCCGATCTCCATAACGAATCCAACGACCCGGAT
>JAKLJF010000302.1 GCA_023151335.1 Thermoanaerobaculia bacterium
GCCGTAGACGCTTCCGCCTTTCCAGATGAGGGAATCGCCCGATTGTGCGTGCTGGAATTCCACCCAGGCTTTCATACTGGGGTACTGCGTTTCGAGCAGGCGTTTGTCGCCGTAGAGCTGGTACATGGTCCAGGGCAGGATGGTAGCCACGTCGCTCCAGCCCGCGCTGACGCCTACTTTTTCGCTGTTGGGCTTATTGAGCACGTCGGGGATCACCACGGGTACGGCGCCGCTGGGGCGCTGGTCGGCCGCGATGTCGGCGGCCCATTTGGTGAAGAAAGGCGCTACGCCCGCGTTGAAGATGGCCGTGCGGCAAAAAGCCTGCGCATCGCCCGTCCAACCGAGGCGTTCGTCGCGTTGGGGGCAATCGGTGGGCACATCCACGAAATTGCCTTTTTGCCCCCATTGAATGTTGTGTTGCAGTTGATTGAGCAAGGGGTTGGAACATTCGAAGGCGCCGGTTTGTGGCATGTCGGAATGTACCACCACGGCGCTGATGTCGGCGGGTTTCAACTCGCCGGGCAGACCTTCCAGCGATACGTAGCGGAAGCCCATGAAGGTAAAACGCGGTTCGTAGGTCTCCACTCCCCCACCCTTCAGCGTGTATTCCAGCCGGCATTTGGCTTTGCGCAGGTTGTCGGTGTAAAAATTGCCCGCTTTGTCCAGCACCTCGGCATGGCGCACCGTAACGACCGTACCGGCCGGCCCCTGCACGCTGAACCGCACCCAGCCCACCAGGTTTTGGCCGAAATCGACCACCAGTTCATTTTTAGGGGTTCGGAAAATACGTTTTGCCGGCAACTCTTGGATTTTCCGCACAGGCAACCCGTTGGATGCCACCAGGTTGCCGAGCGGATAATCGGCCACCTGAACGGGTTGCCATTGCGCGTCGGCAAAACCCGGCATATCCCAGCCGGGCTGTTCGAGGCGGGCGTCGTACGTTTCGCCATCGTAAATGTCGTTCATGCGAATGGGGCTATCCAAATGCGCTTTCCAGGAGCCGTCGCTGACGATCCATTCTTCCGTGCCGTTCGCATACCGGACGTGTATCTGGCAAAGCAATCCGAGCCGGGGGCCGTAGAAGGCCCATTGGAACACCCAGCCGAGCGTGCCGCGGTACCAGCCGCCTGATCGCCCACTTTTTGACCGTTCAAATGCAGTTCATAAATGCCGTGGGCGCTGACGTAGGCGCGCGCGCTGGCTATTTTTTTCTTCAGGTTAAACTCCTTGCGCAGCATGGGCGCCGGCGCAAAGCGCTTTTTCGCGGTATCGGGTTCGATCCATTTGGCCTTCCAGTCGGCGGCGCTCAGCAATCCCATTTCCCAAAAGGCGGGTTGGCTCCAGGCCGAGGCGCGGCCCTGGTTGTCCCACACCTGCACCTGCCAGTAGTAGCGCCGGGCCGGTTGCAGCGCCGGGCCTGTATACGGCTGCAACACCGACTCCCCGGACATGATCTTCCCGGACTGCCACAGCAGCGTTTTTTCTGAAAAATCGGGCGCGGAGGCTACACGCAGGGCGTATGCGGTTTGCAGGACATTCCGCCCGGGGGCATTCAGTTTCCAGCTCAGCCGCGGTTTGGCCACGTCGATGCCGACCGGGTCAGTTTTATATTCGCAGGTAAGCGACGAAACGTTGAGATTTTGAGCATAGACGGAGCTGACAAACAGCAGGGCGAGGGCGCAGAGCAAATTTTTCATGGCAATTGTTTTACAGAAACCGATCGGACAGGCAAACGTAAAGAACAAGCGGGTACTGTTGCAGCACTTTATTTTTTAAAAAGACAGGGGACAGCAAAACCTTTAAAATCTTTTTGGGTCAGGCCCTCGAATTTCCAGCGGCGGAAACCTGACTTTTAAACAAATCAGGTTTGCGCAGAAAACCCCTGCCTGCGTATTTTGCGATCATATCGTAACCTTTCAACTTTACTGTTCCCATGCGCCTTACCTGTACAGTTACCATCTTCTTCGCCCTGACAACCAATGGTTTATCTGCACAAACGCCTGCAAGCGCCACCTTGTCCGTCAACCGTATTAAGGCTCAGTTCAACGCCAATGGCGCCCTCTTCACCGACTTCCAGAAAGGGCAATTTATCGCGCCCTATACGCCTGGCCAACCGGAAATCAGTTTGCTGCGCGCGGCGGGCTTGTGGATCGCGGGAATTGACCCGGCCTACAACCTGAAAGGCGCTGCTCAGCTCTACAATGCCGGCGGCAAGGCGGATTTTATCCCCGGCGTCCTCGATAACAGCGGCCTGCCGCCCGCTGCCGGATCGCTCGCCGGTATTTATCGTGTAACTGCCGCTGAAATCGCTTTCCACCTGGCCGACCTGGCCGACAACGGTGTGATAGACGACCCGCAACCCGGCGTATTCGGCTGGCCTGCCCGCGGCAACCCGTATTTTGCCCAGTATCACAACGGGGAAGAATTGCCCCATTCCTCCCGCAGCCTGGCCGGCTTTTTCGACAGCGATCACGACGGCCATTATAACCCCGCACATGGCGATTATCCGGCGATCGAGGTACGGGGATGCCCCTTACAATATGTTCCTGCCGAAATGTTGTGGTTTGTGTTTCACGATTCCGGTTTCCAGCATACCGAGACCGGGATGGCCCCAACCCAGGTAGAAGTGCAATGCCAGGCATTTGCTTTCAACTGCACGGAAGACAATCCGCTGCGCGACGCTGTATTCCTGCGCTACAAAATGATCAATTTCGGCCTGGAACGCCTCGACAGCGTTTATGTCGGCCTGTTCAACGATTTCGACATCGGCAACCCCAACGATGACTTTTTCGGTTGCGACACCACACGTTCCCTTGTGTTCAGCTACAACGGAGACGACTTCGACGAGGGTGCATATGGCGCCGGAGCACCGGTGCTTGGGGTTGACCTGTTTCGGGGGCCGCTCGACACGCTGGGACAAGAGATCACCCTGAAACACGTAATGCCCGTCGATCCGGCCACGCTTACAGGCCCGTTGGCCTATTACCAGTTGCTCAGCGGAAGTAATACCGACGGTTCGCCGGCGCCCGACAAGGGCATTCTCTATCCCGGCAACCCCAACGACCCGGCGGCCGAATCCGAAGTAAGCGCAGGCAATACCCCCGGTCAGCGGTACGTGTTATCCTCTTTTGGCCCTTTTCGCCTGCTGCCCGGCGCTGTCAATGAATTCATAGCCGGGTATTTTTATACGCAACAACCCGGCGCCACTCCACTGCAAAACGTACAGGCCATGTACGACCGGGCAGATGTCATTCAGGATTATTTTGATCATTGTTTTACCGGTTCCGGTCAGATCGCCTGCAGCCTTTTGGTGGACGCCTCCACCTTGCCTGCCCCGGCAGCCGGGCTGAAAATTTTCCCCAATCCGGCGAGCCAATCCTTTGCCGTGGAAAGCGAAAGCGCCGGTATTACCCGCGTTCAACTCAGCGACCTGGCCGGGCGGAGGTTATTCAGCCAGTACCTGGCCGGAGTGGCGTCGCGGGTGAATATTCCGGTCGCCGGCTTGCCAGACGGCATATATCTGGCTGAAATCTGGTTGGGGAATAGCGCCCGGGCCTGGGAAAAAATTGTCGTGAGCCGGTAAAAAATGCTTTATTTTTGGGTCAGCAACGCCCGTTTTACCCATAATAAATATTTCCCTATCGATGAAAAAGGCCTGTCTGTTTGCCGTTTTTACCTTGTTGACCAGCGTCGCGCTTCAAGCTCAATGGGAGGAAGTGACCCCGCGCGTTTTCTGGAAATTTCAGCATATCAGCGTCGTTACCGCCGACACGGCATTTGTCGTGGCAAAAGACAACCGTTCAAAACCTGTTCTGTGCAAAACCTTCGATGGCGGCAAACATTGGAAAATGATTCCCATCGCCGCCATCGAAAATTACTTTTTGGGAGCTATTGACGGTGTCGTATTTACCGGTATGGAACGTGGCTTTTTACTGTGCAGTTACGCCATCACCGCTCCCTACCTGGGCAGAACCACCCTGCTTTTGCGCACGGCTGACGGCGGCGACAGTTGGACGGAAGTGCCCTTGCCGGATAGCCTGACCAAAGGCCGTATCCTCACCAATCTTGCTTTTGCCGATCCTGAACACGGCGTATTGTTATCGGAACCTGCCAATTTTATGACCTTTGTCTATACGACCGATGATGGCGGCCTTACCTGGAATACAGCCCCATTGTTGCCCGGACAGTCGTACCTGCTGAAAATGTATGCCGACGGAACCGGCGTCATACACCGGGATGCGGGCCTTTACGACGTTTGGGAGACCCAGGACTATGGCCAAAACTGGACTTTTATCCCTCTGGCAGAAGTGGAGATAAACCGCCAGCGCTACAAACAAGATTTTTGGGACAGGAACATGTTCTACATTTCCGATTCCGCCAAATACCGGAGGGCCACCCGGTTTATAGGCAGTACGTTTATTTTTTACGATATTATTGAATATTCGGAAGACGACGGCCAAAACTGGCAAACGCCGCCAAAACACGTATACAATTCTATTCTACAAAAAACAGTCCGGAAAGGAAATTCCTGCTGGTTCCTGTACGAAAATCAACTTTACAGGCACAGGCTTTCCGGCCCGTTCGACGCCGGCGACGGGGAAAGAGGCGTTCTGGAACTGAGGCCCAATCCCGTTCCCGGCGGCGAGATGGTGCGTTTGCAGGAACCGAGAAAATCGACGGGGGAAGCCGAAATCCGGATACTCGAACTGGCCACCGGCCGGGAGTTGTACCGGGAAATTATGTTTTCCGGCGATGGCCGGGTAGTGTTTCAAACACCCCGCGCCGTACCGGGCTTTTACCTCGTACAATTTTATTTCGGCGGCGACCTGCGCGCCACGGGCAAGTTGGTCATTCGCTGAAAGGCGGCGTACCTTTGCCGGCTATTTGCCATGTCCGACAAAAAACACCCGCATTTCGAACGCCTGCTCGAACTCCTGCACCGGGAGCGCGACGAAGACCTGCGCCTGTTCCTGCAAACCGTACGCCAGCAACCGCTGGCTAAACGGGTGGAAGAAGGCTATACCTGGTACCCCCTGAACGTGCTGCAAACCGGCTTCGCCCTCGGCGAAAAAGCCTTCGTGGTGGTAGAACGGACCAGCCGCCTCAACGAACCCCACCAACTGCGCGCCGGCCAGTCGGTGAGCCTGTTCACCCAGGCGCCCCATGCCGACCAGCCGGAGAAAAGCGGTATTATCAACTATGTGGAGCGCAACCGGATGAAGATCATCCTGAACGCCCGCGACGTGCCCGATTGGCTCGATATGGGCCAACTGGGCGTGGATATGCTCTTCGACGACCGCAGCTACCAGGAAATGGTGCGGGCGCTGGAAAAAGTGATGGCGGCAAAGGGGGACCGGCTGGCGGAGTTGCGGGATTTGGTCAGCCCGACACCACCAACCCCAACCCCACCCCGAACCCCTCCCCAGAAGGGGTTGGGGGTGGGGTTGGAGGGGCCAGGCGTGGGCTTAAACCCCTCCCAGCAATCCGCCGTCCAATCCATCCTCGACAACCGCGATATCGCCATTATCCACGGCCCGCCGGGTACCGGCAAAACCACCACCCTGGTGGCCGCCATACAATTGCTGACCCAACAGGAAAACACCGTGCTCGTCACGGCGCCCAGCAATACCGCCGCTGACCTGCTTACCGAACGCCTGGCCGAAAAGGGACTGAACGTGGTGCGCGTGGGCAACATCAGCCGGGTGGATGAAAATGTGCTGGAACATACGCTGGAATCCATACTGGCCAAACACCCGGAGAGTAAAAACATCAAAAAAGTAAAAATACAGGCGGCGGAATGGCGCCGCCAGGCCCGGCGCTACAAACGCAGTTTCCATGCCGAAGACCGCCGCGAACGCGAACACCTCAAACAACAGGCCCGCGATCTGGAAGCCTGGGCCCGTACGCTCGAAGACCGCCTGGTGAATCAGGTGCTCACTTCCGCCCAGGCCATCACCTGCACCCTGGTGGGCGCCGCAAACCCGGTATTGGACAAGTACAAATTCCGCACCTGTGTGATCGACGAGGCCGCCCAGGCCCTCGAACCCGCCTGCTGGATCCCTATCATCAAATGCAGCCGCGTGGTGCTGGCCGGCGACCCTTTCCAACTACCGCCCACCGTAAAAAGTCAGGAAGCCGCCCGCGGCGGACTGTCGCACACCCTGATCGAACGCTGCCTGGAACTATTGCCCGACCGCGTCGGCCTGCTCACCGTGCAATACCGCATGCACCGGGCTATCATGGATTTTTCCAACCAGTATTTTTACGGCGGCGCGCTGGAAGCGCATGAAAGTGTCTCGGGACGGATGTTGCCCGGCGCCGGGGTAGTCATCTTTATCGACACGGCCGGCTGCGGCTTCGAGGAACAGGTAAACGAAACGGAG
>JAKLJF010000303.1 GCA_023151335.1 Thermoanaerobaculia bacterium
GCTGGCGGGGCAATTTGTTGTAGGCCTCGTCGTCGAGCAGCAGGCCCTGGCCAGACAGGATTGCCGGAAAAAGCATAACGATGAGCGCCCAGCGGCTCCAGGTCTTGTTTAAGCGGCGCATAATGGCTTAGTTTATTTCATCCCAGGAATGAAAACGATAGGGCTGTACCAGGTACTGTTCGAACATGGCGTCGTTGTATTTTTTGATCTCCGCCTTTATTTTCTGGAACAGTTCGAAGGCCAGTTTGCCGTATTTGATGATCTCCGGCAGCAGTAGCAGCAGTGGCGTGCCCGTGATCCGGCCGTTGGTCACCTCCGTGACGGTTTTCTGGTAATTGTTCGCATAGAAAGTTTTAGCGCCGTTCAATACATTTTCTATCTCCAGGGAGTAGTTGTCGGAATATTGCAGGATAAATTTCCGCTTCTTTTTGTCCAGCAGGTCTTCTTTGATCTTATACAATACCTGGTTGAAATTATTGGCCGAGGCGTTGTAGGCGTCCATTACTTTTTCCACGTCTTCCTCGGAAAATTCTTCCACGGCAGCCAGTTGTTTGAAGTCGCGCACCGATTGTTCGGCCTTGGTGCGGGCTTCTTCGAATTTGGTGATAAAATCCGAGTTGAGGAAACAATTTAGACCCCAGTAGGGGGAGGTGCCGGGGCATTGGGCCGAAAGGTAATCGGATACAAGGAATATAAATAAACCTATGGTTGTAATCTTCATAATATGATACATTAAAATGAATAGAAATATCCTTTTGGTATTAAGAATCAGGGCGCCAAATTAGCTGAACAACGTTTACGAAACTTTCAAAAGTTTCGTAAACGTTTTGCCGGGGCATTCCGGGTATTGTCATCCTGAGCGCAGCGAAGGAACCGGGGCTGAAGGCCCCAAAAAATTGACTTTAAAGGGCATTCGGCCCCGATTCCTTCGCTGCGCTCAGGATGACAACACCCAACATGCTCTCATGCTTGCTGGTCTGACGAGTCCGTCGCGTCGGGGACGGGTTCGTCCGGAATTAAAAATGATACACCAGCGCCACTCCGGGCCCCGGCACCTGTCCGCCGCCGAAAATAGCCGGTTGCAGTTTCCAGTTGGGCACGTAGCCCGTTTTGCCGCCGCAGGTTTTGGTGTAATTTTTGATTTTAATGAGCCGGGTGACGAAAATGACCCCGCCGGCCACCAGCACGGCGCCGCCGGCGGTCATCAGTCCGATACCCTGTTTGTGTTTTTTATTGGCCTCGTTGTAGTGTTCGTCGCGGGTCATTTCCGCATATACCGGATCGTTGGGGTCCAGTGTGGCTTTATACACATCGTACAGTTCTTTAGAGCTGTTTTCGATGCTCAGGCCGCCTACGATCAGGCCAATGCCCGACAGGCCCACGCCGCCCAGGCCGGCGTAAGTGGGCGTGACGGTCATGGGGCAGGGCGCGCTGAATCCGCCGCCATTCGGTTTGGGTTTGGTGTCGGTAGTGACCTCGATTTTCAGCTCGCCCGGCAGCAGTTCGGTGACGTCGGTGTGCACGTCCCAGACGATTTTTTTGCCCAGGCCGGGTAGTACCTGTGGCCCGACGTCGCCGGACAAACCCTTGGCATTGACGACCTCGCCGGCCATGGTGATCCGCACCTGGATGTTATACGACGGGGCGCCGCGATCCAGGTTGTAGGTGATGGTCACCTTATCCTGTTCGTCGTTTACCCTTGTGGTCACGTTGGATATCTGGGCTGTCAGGGGGAGCGCGAAAATGCCTGCGAACAGCGCGGCGATCAGTAATTGTTTCATAAGGAAGCAGTTGAAAGATGATTGGGCGTATTATTTTTTAACGACGTAAACGGCAATATTGCCGAGTTCATTTTTGGAAACCGTAGGGTGTTGTTGTTTTTGTTTTACCGTTTGCACCTTGATGGGCACTGTTTGTGTCACGTAAGCTTCCAGCTCTTTCAGGGTGATGATGCCGTTGCCGTTACCGAAGCCGGGTCCGTCGGCTTTACCGTCTTTCAGGCCTTCGATCAGGGCTTCCGTGAATGCGCCGTTGGCCCAGTAGAGGTCTTCGTGCGATTCTTCGTCGCCGGAGCTGGAGGTTCGGGGTGGCCTTCAGCTCCTTCAGGGCCTGGTTGATGTCGGCCACGTTGGCCCGGGCGCCGCCGCTGTGGCAGGCATCTATGAAGATCAGTTTTTTGCAGGGCAGGTTATTCAGGTGCACCATCAGGTCGTTGGTAAAGGAAACGGAGGTGGTGGTAGGCCGCTGCGGGCTGTAATCGTCTCCCTGGATGCGGAAATCGCCGTTCGTGATGGTACCGTGAGAAGAGATGAACAACATCACGACGTCGTCTTCGGCCACGGCGCCGGTTTTCAGTTTGTTTTTAATGGACTCAACCGAACCACGGATCTCGTTTGTGGTGGCGGCTTTTCCGAGCAGTGTGTCGACGATGACCGAATTGTATATACCATACAAGTTTTTAGCCTGCGACATAAAAATGTTCGCGAAATCGCGCGCGTCTTTTACGGCATATTTCAGGTTTAGTTGTGTGCCGATGGCCAGGATATAAAGATTCGGACGCAGGGGCGAATAATTCACTTTTAATGGTTGCGCGGAAGAAGCGCCGCTTCTGGCGTTCACTTTCAGGCCGATTTCGTTGAACGGCACGTCGTCTTTCAGCGTAACCACGTCTTTGAAACTGTATGCGCCATTGCCGCCGCGCAGTTCGGCTGCCGGCGAGGGCGCCCGGTATACCTTGTTAACCAGAAGTTGTATGTCTTTTTTCTCGATTTGATCTGGGGTGGTGATAGTAAAGCGCACTTCCAGTTCCCGGTTTTTGGTGG
Organism: Thermoanaerobaculia bacterium; assembly: GCA_023151335.1. Taxonomy (GTDB): domain Bacteria; phylum Bacteroidota; class Bacteroidia; order Chitinophagales; family Saprospiraceae; genus M3007. Next base: position 2,823 of record JAKLJF010000303.1, read on the forward strand.
TGTACGGTTCGTTGGGTTTCAGGGCATAAGCGTCGGGCTGCACCCAGGTGACGCGCGTGCTGGCGCTGGATACGGGAGCCGGGATCAGCCTGATGCCGGAAGCGTTCTTTTCCAGTTTACAATCGGCGACATACTTGCGCTCGGAGGACAGGATCACGACCACCTGCACGTCGTTGGGGCCGTCGGCGACAGGCACCTGGGCGGTCAGGATTTGGTCTTTGAAGTCGGGCCGGCGCATCAGGCCTACCTCGCCGGCTTTATTGCCCGCCGGTTTGCCGTTCACGAGGATGTCGATCTGATCCAGATTGATCGGTGTGTTGGAATTGATGCGCAGTTTGATCTCCACTTTGCCACCCACTGATTTTACGCTCAGGTCGGCCGAATTGGGCGACAGCCAGTCGATGGTGACGGTGGGCGGTTCTTCGGGTTTGGGCGTTGTACCTCCCTTTTTGGGGATAATGATGACCGAGCTGGAGCTGCTGGGCGCGCCGGAAGCCGGACCGGCGGCCGTGTTGGCGACCGGGATGGGTTTGCAGGCCCAAAGGCCGAGGAAAAACAAAGGAAATATGCGAAGGATCATGGCTGTACAATTAGTAATGCAGGGAGTGTTTTATTTACAGTCGCGAATTTTAAAAATTACCATCTTTATCCGTTTTGATCACAAAAATGCCGTTGCTTTTGTCGTCGCCGGTGATGACGAAACCGCCATCGGAGCAAGCGTCTATGTCGTACCCTAACCCGGCGCCGATTTCTTTAAAAAACTTCTCGTTGCCATTAGCATCCACCTTGATCAGGGTCAACACATTCAACTCGCGGGTGGCCAGGATACCGAAGCTGCCGTCTGAAGATTCGGTCAATGCCCGGCCGGCTTCAAACCAGCCCTTGTCGGGGAAGGTGATCTCCCATTGTTTGGTCAGGTCGCTTTTGACTTTCAGCAGGTATATTTCAGTATACTGATCGAAACCCCGCTCGCCGGTGATGAGCCAGCCACCGTCCTTGGTCGGGATCATATCGTTGGACACATTCGAATTGGCATCGCCGAACTGAACCGTTTTATCGACATTGCCGGTAGAGGTAAGTTGTAAAAGGCTGACCTTGTCGCCCGACCAGCCGGGTAACATCATAAACCCACCGGTGCTCAGGGAATGAATGGCAACGCCAAAACCACTTCCCGGCAGCGTCCTTTCCCAGGTCTTGTCTCCTGTACCATTCGTCTTGACAACGAAATTTAAATAATCATCGCTGTTGGAACCGGCGAAGGCGAACCCGCCGTCGTTGGTCGGCGTTACCGAGCGGAAATATTCCGGGTTGTTAGCAATCCCGTATTTCTGCTGCCAGTTTACATTACCGTTCGCATCGATTTTCATGGCATAGGCGTCGATCTCATTGGTTCCGCTTTTCACATGACCAGCGATAACAAAACCACCGCCCGGAACTTCGGCCAGGGCAACCGGATAGCATTTATTAAAGGTTTGATAGGCATAAGTTTTAGGCCAGCCGGCTTCGGTGTTTCCGTCTTTGTCTAATTTGTACACTTGCAGGCATTTATCGGCAGGACACGTCGAGTTTTCTGCTACGACCAGGTAGCCGCCGCCGGCAAGCTGCAAAACGGCGGCGCCCTGTTCATTTTCTCCGGGCAAGCCCAGGGTTTTGGAAAATTGCACGGGTAATACCACGTCCGTTTCATCGATCTTTTCCAGGTCGCAGGAGAGGTAGCTCCAAACCAGGAGTAACATCGTCCACTTCAGGATGTGGGTTAAAGCGCGCATGTTTGAAAAATTAAAGTTCAACATTAGAAGCGATACGTTTATGCATTTTTGGAATGTTTCGTAAACGTTGCCGGGGCTTGGGTTTTATCACAAAGTAAAGTTAGCATTAAGTCGCACCAACAGGATTTCTTTCAATCCAAAACGTCCGGCTAAAATGTAGCCGCCGCTTTTCAAGGCGGCAACCGCCGTAAAATCGGAAAAATCGGTCGTGGTGGGGTATTGGTAGGATTTTTCGGTGTTAAAAGCGGACGACACGAGGGCTGCCACTGCAACGCCATTGGTCGCGGCGGGGAATTGAGCCCAGCCGGCGGGTACGTATTTCCCGCCATCCGTTTTTGTCATCGTATACAGGCCGCTGTATTCGGCGCTGCCGAAGAGGTTGAACTCGCCCAATTCGTCGCCGTTGCCGTTCAGACTGAGCAGGTAGGCGTGGGCGCCGGTCTGGGCGGAAAAGCCGTCGGCCAAAACGAAGCCGTCGGCGTTGCCGGCGGTGATTTCCCCGTTGCCGTTGCCCACGTTGCCCAGGCTCTTTTGAACGGCGGCATCCAGATTGTCGTTAATTTTTATGAAATACGGCGAAAGAATACTGACGCTGAAATTATAGCAGATCAGGCCGTAAGAAGATCCGTTTTTGACAATCGACACGGGCCGGTACCGCCCCACGCCGTTGAAAACGCTGGAGCCTTCGTCCACCTTGGCGCCGTTATCAGCCTTGATTTTGAAAAAATAGGGGTCTTCCTCGGTTCCGGATTCCTGCGAGCCGGCGATAATGTAGTGGCCGTCGGCGGTTTCCACCGCGGCTGTTCCGTTTTCCACGGCGGCGGTACCGAGCGACACTTTCCAGGCCGCGGTGAGGTCCGGTTTCAGTTTGATAGCGACCATGTTGCCGTCGCCGCCGTTGTCGCCCGGCAGGTTGCCTGTTCCAACCAGCAGGTAGTGGTTGTCGGTGGTGCGGATCAGTTTACCGCCTGTACTGCTGCCGGTCATGCCGAAGTTGACCACGGTTTGCTGCACCGAGCCCGAGGGCGTCGTTTTACAAACGAACAGGCTGGTACCGTTGAAGTTGGTATACGTCAGGTAGCCGCTTACGATGAAGCCGCTGTCCACTGCCTCCACCACACTGGCCACGGTAACGTTGGTGTTGGCGGCCGCCACAAAGTGCTGCTCGAAGGTGGGCGGCGGTGCGCCGGGTTCTATTTCTTCCAGGTCGCAGGCGGGGTAGAGGAACGGAGCGATTACCGCCATTATAGCCCCCGCGATGCCTGATAAGCGGTATTTTCTGATAGTGTTGTTCATTTAATTTCTCTTTAATGGCAGAGCTAGGTATAAACCTCAAATTTGAACATAAAATTATTTTAACACATAGGCACATAGGACACATAGTATTCGCTCTATGTGTCCTATGTGCCTATGTGTTAAAATAAAAATTTGCCATGTTTTTTAAATGCGACTTATGATTCAGCCACAACCGGCTGTCACCGGAAATAAAAAGATTCTATATTTTATAAACCTCATACCCCCCCCACCCTCACTGATACTCCCCGTTCGCATCCGGTTTCACCACGATAATATCCGCGTTGGCCTGGTTTTGTCCGGCGCACAACACGAAGCCGCCGTCGGGGCAGCGCTCCACGTCGCCCCAGAGGTTGCCGATATTAATAAAGTTTTTCTTCCAGATTTCGCTGCCGTCGGTCGAGCTTCTTTTGGACAGGTAAATTTCGTTCTGGCCGGAAAAGCTGCTGCTGTATCCCATAACGACCAGTTGATTGTC
>JAKLJF010000304.1 GCA_023151335.1 Thermoanaerobaculia bacterium
GACCTTCCGACTCAATATAACCTGCCAGGCAATTTTTCCGGTTATGAGTGGTCCGCCTCAAACAATGGCACAATTACGCAGGGTCAGGGAACAAATGCCGCTACGGTACTGTGGAACACACCTGGTGCAAATACGCTGACAGTTTATTTCACCAACGCCAGCAACTGCCCCGACTCCGCCGTGCTGAACCTGAGCGTCAATATTTGTGTGGGCACAACAGCGCCCACCATTCCGGGCGTACGGGTAATGCCCAATCCCTTCAGCGACCGGTTGAGCGTCGTGTTCGAACGTCCGGTGCAGCCCGGCACGCGTCTCCGGCTGACAGATACCCAGGGACGGCTGATCACGGAACAGTTTGCCATCACGGATCAAACGCGCCTGGAAACGGCGTATTTGCCTGCCGGCGCATACCTGCTGCAAGTCGTTGAAAACGGCAGGGTGGGGGTTTGGAAGGTGGTGAAAACAGACAAGTAGAAGTTTGAGCGGGTTTAACGGGTTGAGCGGGTTTAACGGGTTCATTAACCCTTGGTACAGCGAGTTAGGGATGCCAAGGGTTAATGAATCCGTTAAACCCGCTCAACCCGTAAAACCTTCTGATTCTATATTTTACCCGCATCCACGTCCTTCAAAAACGAGATGAGACCGTTCATGTAGGTTTTCTGATCGTCCCACATACACATGTGGCTGCCGTTGGGGCAGAGCAGGAAACGGCCTTTTTGTACGGCGGTGGAAATCCATTTCATGTGTTCGGGATCCATGGTGTCGTGTGTGGCGCCGATGCTTAGGGTGGGCACTTTGAGGGAGGGCAGTTGCGCTTTTACATCCCAGTTGGCCAGGCGGCCCGCGATGCCGAATTCGCTGGGGCCCTGCATGGTCACGTACAGGCTTTGATTGATGTTGCCAAGGGAACGCGCTACGGCCGGGGGCCACTCATTCAGCGGTATGCGGCAAATGTGTTTATTATAAAAATGAGGCGTCAGAATTTCCATGTATTTGGGATTGCTAAAATCGCCTTTCGCCTCGATCATCCGGATCGTATCCAGCACTTTTGGGTCGAATTGTTTGGCCAGCACTTCATCGGCATATTTGCCGTATTCCGGGCAACTGGCCATCATATTGGAAATGATTAGGCCCTTCAGGTTGTCCTGGTATTTCAGGGCGTATTGCATGGCCAGGATTCCGCCCCAGGAGTGGCCGAGCAGGAAAAAGTTGTTTTTGTTCAATCCCAGTGCCTGGCGTACCTGTTCCACTTCCTCCACATAACGGGGCAAATCCCAAAATGCCGTGTCGTTGGGGTTGTCGGAGTAACCCGTACCTAATTGATCATAATAAATAAACTCAATGCCTTCGGCGGGCAGGAAACTTTCCATACACTCCCAGTAGTCGTGTGGGCAGCCAGGCCCCCCTTGCAGCAGCAACAATTTGACTTTGGGGTTATTGCCGAAACGTTTGGTCCAGATATTGAAATCGCGGCCGCCCGAGTTGATCCGCAGGATTTTTACGCCGCCGGTTTGGATAGCGTCTGTGGATGGCGCGAAGTAAGTTTTCAGGGTGATACCCGAACCGGCGTCAGGCTTTTTGTCCGCTGTGCAGGCAAAAAAAAGCGTGGTCAGCAGAATGATCGGCAGAAAAAATAAGTTTTTCATTTTGAAATGTTTTGAAAAAACTGATCGGCAACTCCGATGGGGCGGCAAATTAAAACAGGGTTTTCTTAATTTTGACCTTATTTAGTTTACAACTTAAAATTCAAATGACATGAAACGGCAATTCCTCCCGTCAGCTCTGACCTTACTGGCTATTCTTGCTTCCTGTAGCTCCCCAACCCCGCAGGCGGAAAAATCTTCTGCCCCCGCCTTTACCTGTGCCCAACTCAATGGTAAGGCGTATGCGATCACGATTTACACCGGCGGCAAGGTTGACGGCAACGAAATCTTTACTTTTCACGAAAAAACCGCCGAAAGCGACGAGTGCCTCAAATACGGTTTTGCCGCTTCCGAATATACCTGTTCGCCGGCAGCCGACGGTTCCCTGCAATTTGCCACCACGATGACCAGCGAACAGGAAGGCCGGATGGACTGGAAAGGAACAGCCGGTCCCGACAGGATCAGCGGTTCTTTCGTTTGGAGCAAAGCGGGGCAGGCGGATATTCATTATACTTTCGAAGGATCGCTAAGAAAGTAAGGCTGGTTGAGTTCCGGCGTGCACTTCAAATCGTTTATTTTCATGCGCGCAGATCAGCTGCGCCGTATTGCGCCCCGACATCATGGCCGTGGGTAGTCCTCCGCCCACCGCTACCCAATGGCCGCACATGTAAAAATTTCCAAGCCCGCGCAGGGTAGGGGGCAACTGCGTAAAGCCTGTTTCCGGAGTGATCAGCCAGCCTTCGAAACTGCCTTTCCAGTTATTGGTAAATCCGATGATGGTGGCCGGCGTGGTCACGTCGGTCATTTCCACGAGATCGCGCACATCGCCGAGTTTGTCTTCCAGGATGTCGATCAGGGTTTGGACGATGCGTTGTTTTTCCGCGGCATATTTATCTGCATCGTTTCGCTGCAGATTCACCCAATATTCCCAGTTCCGGGTTTCCATCATGGCGCTGACCAGCGTTTTGCCGTAGGGCGCTAATGTGGGATCAAAATGGTGAACGCGGATGTACAGGTCGTTCAGTTCTGTCTGCGGATCGATGCGGAACGGGGTTTTCAGGGGGAACATGTAACTGTGGGGAGTACTCCGGAAGTTCCGCCCGACGCCCAGGGCTACAAATACCAAAGAAGGGAAGGTTTTGCGCCGGTTGTAATATTCTTCGAATTTGGGGTCCAGATACTTGCCGTCCAGCATATCGTACAGCGTGGAATGGCCATCGGCGGCCGAAACTACATAGTCGCCCCTGAAAACAGCGCCGCCGGGCAGTTGAATGCCCACGGCACAATTGTTTTCCACCAGGATTTTTTCCACCCGTTTGCCGTAATAAAACCTGCCGCCCAGTTCCACGTAGCGGTCGGCAATCCGCCGGGCGAAATTCATGGAGCCGCCAATGGGATAACCCGCCGCTTTTTTGTGCATCCAGGCAAAGGTCATCATACAAAAAAGGATCGGGATCTCCGGCTCAAAAAGGTGGGCAATGGCTTTGCGCAACAGGGGATTTTTAAAACCCCTGGCATAATCTTCCGTGCTGATGCGGCTGAATTTCCCGAATACGCCAAGATAGGGCAGCATTTTCCAGGTCCATTTCATTTTGTACCACAGGTTGGCCATCTCAAAGGGCTGATCGTTGGGCATGTTCAGGTCGCACAACCTGCGACACGCCTGCACAAATTCGCGGGATTTTTTTTCATCTTCCGGCGCCTTTTCCAACAATTCGGCCTCCAGCCGGTCGAGATCGGTAAAAAGGTGGAGCTGGTTTCCATCGTCGTCTTCCACCACGGCATATTCCTCATGATCGACGATTTCGATATGGCCCATATCAATCAGTTCGCTCCAGCGTTCATAGAAACTGTCGGAGCTGCCGGAGCCTACCAGCCAATGGATACACCAGTCCACCGTGTAATCGCCCCGCTTCCAGGAGGTGCATACGCCGCCGGGTACCTGATTCAGTTCAAAAATTTCGGTATCGAAACCGTTCATTTGCAGGTAAGTGCCGGCACTCAGGCCCGCCATCCCGCCGCCGATGATAAGGACTTTTTTGCGCATCGTTAAAGTATTTGAACGCGCAAGTTCGTGCTAAAAACAGACTGGCGCTTTGATGTAAGATGCCAGGCAGCATGATCTGCATCAGGCAGGAAATGAATTCGACAAGGCGCCATGTGCATTTGCAGTGGGGATGAAACAGTCATTGGCCAGTATGCGCTATATTTAGGGCAAATTTTCACGACAATGTTTTTACGCGCTTTGTGCTTGTGCGGGTTGCTGTTTTCAGCCTGCATGATATTTGGCCAGCATATTCCGGACGCCGATTCACTGCTGCAACGCCTTCCCGCTCTGCAAGGCCCGGATAAGGTGCAAACCTTGCTGGATCTGTGCATAGCCTATCTCGGGAAAGACAAAGAGAAAACGACTGCTTATGCTTTGGAAGCGCTGAATGAATCGGAACGACTGAAGTCCGACAGCATGACCGTTCGTTCGCTCAACTACCTGGGTATTGCTTATCTGAATCACGGGGAAACACGGCTGGCCATCGGCGCTTCCCAACGCGCCGCGGATTTGGCCCGCAAGATGCAGGCCAATAAACAGTTGCTGGATGCCATGTCGAACCTGGCAGGCGCTTATATCCGAAGTTACCAGAATGACAAAGCCCTCGCAACTGCCCTCGAAGGGCTGGAAATGGCTGAAAAGGAAAAGGACGACAAGACGATGGTGAATTTTTACGAGGTCATTGCCGAAATTCAAAAAGACCTTAAACAATGGACGGCGGCAGAAGAGACTTACAAGAAAGAACTCATTGTAGTGGAACGACTCGGCAGACCCTTCGAAGCCGCACGGGCATACAACAATTTCGGCCTGCTCTATGCCCATCGTGGCAAAGACGCCGACGCAGTGGGCTTATTTGAAAAATCGCGGGATTATTTCAGGGCCATGGGATATGTTTCCGGTGAGGCCGTCGCCATGTTGAATCTTGCCGATGCACTGGTGGGATCAGGCAATTACAACCGGGCTAAAGAAGTATATGCAGCGGTGCTGGACCGGAACAAAACCATTCAGGATCCCGAGATGGAAGCATTGGCTAACATAGGGGTTGGCGTGGCCAATTTCAGCACCGGAAATCTGGCCGCGGCACGGGTATATTTTAACAAAGCGGAAAAAACAGCCCGTGAAGCCGGTTTAATTGAAGCCATGTCGGAACTTTACAGATATAAAGAGAACCTTGCCGTTGCGGAAGGCAATTACGATGCGGCCTGGAATTTTAAAGAACAAAGCCAAATGTACGCCGATTCCCTCACCGACCAACAGGTAGTGAACCGAATCACGGAACTCCAGGTAAAATACGATACCCAAAAGAAAGAAACTGAAATCGTACAACAACGCGCCCAGTTGCTTGCGCAGGAAAGCGCCCTGTTCCGCCAGCGGGCGTGGCTGATCGGTTTGCTGCTTGGCGCCCTGACCCTGGCCGTACTCGGCTATTTATTCCACAACCGTTACCGCTTGCGACAGAAAGCCTTGCTCGACGCCGCCGTTATCCGCGAACAAAAATTGGGTCTCGACGCCGTCATCGAAGCCCAGGAAGCCGAACGGCGGCGTATCGCCAAAGATTTGCACGACGGCATCGCCCAGGAGTTAATCGCTTTGAAACTCGGTTTTACCGCTCTTCAAAATAAAGTTGCCTCGACTCTACCTGCCGTAGCCGGTAACATGGACGATCTGACGCGGCAACTGGATTCGGCATGCACCGAGGTGCGCGATATTGCCCACCTGATGATGCCACCAGGCCTGGAAAAACACGGCCTGGGGCCCAGTCTGGAGTTGTTGCTCCGGAATATTCATCAAAATGCCGGCATTCAAACCGCCTTTGATCATGGCGATTTGCCCGACCGGCTCGATGAAAAAACCGAAGTCGGGCTGTATCGCATCACCCAGGAATTACTTAACAATATTCTAAAACATGCACAGGCCACCAATGTCCTGATGCAACTATACCGGGCAGGGCCTAATCTCATTTTACGTATTGAAGATGACGGCATAGGCTTCGACCTGGAAACTGCCAAACGCAAAGGATCCATGGGAATTCTCAATATTTTCAGCCGCATCAGCGCGCTCGGCGGCGTATATTTCGTTGAACCGAGACAACCCCGCGGAACAGTGGCTACCTTACGGGTACCATTGACGGGGTGATTCGTCATTTGGTCATTGGTCATTTCGTCATTTGGTCATTGGTCATTTCGTCATTTGGGTCATTTCGTCATTAAAACAGGTTATAAATCATTAACCGATAGTGGATCAAAAAATAAGAATACTGCTCGCCGACGACCATCAATTAGTCCGAAAAGGCTTCCGCGCATTGCTGGAAGAGCTCGATTTTGTGGAAGTAACAGGCGAGGCGGCCAATGGTCAGGAAGTGATCGGCCTGCTGCGCAGGGGCATCAAAGCGGATATCGTCCTGCTCGACTACGAAATGCCCCTGCTCAACGGCCTGGAAACCCTGGAGCAGGTCAAACGCGATTTTTTCGGCGTCAGGGTCATCCTGCTCACCATGCTCAACCAACGGGAACTGATCCAAAGCGCCGTGGAAAAAGGCGTCAACGGTTTTTTATTTAAAAATGCCTCGCTCGATGAACTGAGCGAGGCGATCCGGCGCGTGGCCAAAGGAGAAAACTATTTTTCCACTGAAGTTACC
>JAKLJF010000305.1:0-1606 GCA_023151335.1 Thermoanaerobaculia bacterium
CATTGAACATTGAACATTGAACATTGAACATTGAACATTGAACATTGAACATTGAACATTGAACATTTTCAATTTATAAATTAAAAATTTTAAAATTTATAATTTTTGAAATGACCAATGTTCAATGACCAATGTTCAATGACCAATGTTCAATGGTTCCCTCCTCAGGGTACCCGCTGCACCACCACCCGTTTGCTCGCGCTGCCCTGTTCGGTTAGAAGCCGTACCATATACACCCCGGAGCCGAGCCAGGAGCCTGTGTCGGAACGTCCGTTCCACACCAGCGTGTTCATGCCGGCGGTAGCCGATACCGGGCGGCGCACCACTTCCCGCCCCTGCGCATCGCTGATCGTCAGCGTGACTTCCCGGGCCGCGGGCAATACAAACCGCAAGGTGGTTTCGCTGCTGAACGGGTTAGGACTGACGTCGAACGACAGCGCCGCCGAAAGGTCTTCTCCCGTGCCCGTCGTTTGCGCTTCGAACGGAACGGGGGCTTCGATGGCGCCCTGGTGCTGGTTGGGCGAGAAATACATCGTTTCCGCCAGATCGCGCACCGTGCCCGTGCCGTCGTCGTACAACTTGAAGCGGATCAGTTCCCCATTCGTATTGGCGTACGTGGTCAGGAAAAACAGGTGGGCGTCGATCGGTTCGATGTAAACGGCTTGTGCCGAGCCGCGCACCTCGGCGCCCGCGAAGGCGCCCAGTTCCATGTCGCTCGTGGTGGCATTCACGCCATCTGCGCGCAACATGCCGATCAGTGTGCTGCTGTGTTCGTATTGCGCGGGGTTCACCGTCCATAAAGCGGCGGGTGGAGGCGTTTCCGAATCGCCCCGCTCCTGCACCGCGCCTCCACGCAGCGGACTGGGCGCCGGCGGGTAGGTCAGTATACCGGGCAGGGTGAGCCTGATCTGGTAACCGTTGGGCGGCGACATGTATTTCAAGCTGCCCACCCAGCCGTACGTCGGGTTGAGATATTGTGCAAAGGCATACTGGCTTTTGATGATGTCGCCGTTTTGCACGGGCAGGCTGGAGAGCGCATCGTTGACAGCCAACGTGTAGTTCGGGAGATACCCGATCCAGTTCCAGCCGCTCACCAGGGGTATGTTTGTCGTAAGCGGGTCGATCGGCAATCCCTGCATAAGCAAGGTATCCGTCAGGTCGGCCCGGTAGATATACATGGTGGTGTTATTCAGCGTCGTCAGGGTGCCGAACCAGCCGCCGCTGTACTGGGAGAAGGCTGCCTGACCTTTTATCAGGTCGTTCTGCGGGTGGTCGAGCGACGCCAGCGCGGCGCCCAGGCTGTTGTCGGGAAATGCCAGGTTGAACGACAGCCAGTTCCAGCCGCTGCCGATGGGCACTTCGCGCAGCAGCAGGCCGCCCGTATGCACCAGTTGCGGGTTGGTCAGGATACCTATCACGTTGTCGGGCTGGAAAGTAAACGATTCCACTACCGAGCCATAGCGCTGGCAGGCGGAGGCATCCCACACCTCTAAACGCAGGGGTTTGAGCACATCGGCCGGGTTGCCGTGCACGGTCAGGTAAGCCAGGTACTGCCCCACCTGCGGCACGTATTGTACGTGGGCCAGGCCGCGCAGATCATCGTCGA
>JAKLJF010000305.1:1616-6328 GCA_023151335.1 Thermoanaerobaculia bacterium
GATCAGTTGCGGGTCTTCGATTTTTCCAATGACATTATCGGGCTGGAAGCTGAAACTTTCCAGCACAGGGCTGTAGCGCTGACATTTGGAGGCATCCCACACATCGATCCTGATGGGCGCCAGCATGTCGCTGGGGTCGCCGTACACGTTCAGGTAGGCCAGCCAGGCATCTACCTGCGGCACGTATTGTACCCGCGCGGCGCCGCGCAGTTCGTCGTCGATATAGGCTGCCACCATGTCCTCCACGTCGGTGGAAAATTCGCCCTCGATATTGAGCCGGAGCACCATGATCATGGAGTTCTCGTACAAGGCGCCGTTCACCGGCCCGAAGGGCGGGCGGCACACCACGCGCACGCCCACGGGCAGGCCCTCGTCGCCGCCCATGAAGAAGGGATTCTGACCCGTCTCGGTATGCAATACCACCGAGTCCGCCCAATGGCCGAATGCCAGCGTCGAATCGGCCGTGAAACTGACCGGCCGGATCTCGTTGGGCGCCAGGGTACCCTGGTTGGGCACCACGTGTACCCAATCGGGCACATTCAGTATCTTGAACGGCACGGGGTAGCCGCCACGGTTATGGATGTTGGCCGACACCGTTTTGGTCTCGTCTTCGTATTTCGTGAGGCCCAGGCTGTCGGTCAGCCAGGCCAGTTCGTTGCGGTCGACGTAGAATTCCCACTTGAAATACGGGCTGTTGTTGCCTGTTTTGTCCTCGATGTCGTGCAATTCGGCGCGCAGGATGACGTTTTCGAGGAATTCATTTTGAGTGCCCTCCGGCTCCAAAACGATCTTGTTTTCATAACAGGAGATATTTACGTTGATGAGTTTGCCGGTAGTGGTATTGTACAGGCCCACGTTGTTGGCATTGAAAATATCCGCCTCGATCAGCTTGTTGCAGTTGACCGGTTTGTTGAACGTGAAGGAGATTTCATCCCCTACGTTATACACCCCGTCGCTGGGCTCCGGCAATCCCACCAGCGCAGGCGGCTGGCGCTCTATGCGGCCCGTGATCACGTGGGAAATGCCGGGATTGTCCGTTGGGGCCCCGTTGCACAGCGCGATCGCCCGTATTTCATAAGAGCCGTCGGCCAGTGGCGGCGTGCCGCCTGTATTCCAGAAATAGACCTCGAAGGTTTCGCCCAGGTCGGCTTTAGGGATATAATCCGGATTACCGCCGGTGATATTGATCCAGGCGCCGTCGCCGTCGGTCGGGCGGTACTGGAGCCGGACGCCGAGCAGGTCTGCATCCGTTTTGTCATAGCCGGAAATGGTGATGGGCAAGATGTCCTGGGTCGCCTGGTTCACCGGGTCGGGTTTAATCACCCAGCCGTTTTGCGGAAAACTGATATCCACCTCGCTGCACGGCTCCTCGAATTGCACGGTGAGATACACCGCCGAATAGAGGATCGGATCGTTGTCGGGGGCGAAGCCCAGCCCGTTGGCGCGCACGTCGTGGCATTGCGAAAACAACACCACCTCGAGCCCCTCGTACAGATAGGCCGTTGGGCCCCGTTCGACCGTGACGGTAATGGGTACCTGCTCGCCCCATGGAATAGCATACAGAATATTCTGGATGAGCGGCGCGCCGTTGACCCTGATAATGGCGCCGTCGGGGTTGCTTTCCGGCCCCGCCGTGAAGGCATAGGTGAAGGTCTCCCCGGTCTGCGAGTTGTTGTTCAGCATGAATTTAAAGGAGGCGATCCCGTTGGAGGGCACGTTGAGGCGCGTGTTGCCGTCCACGGAGATGAGTTTCACCCCTTCGCGTCGCGCCGTGCCCACTTCCCAGGGGCAGGAGGTCTGGCCGGCTTTGATCTCGAACACCGGCGTTTTGAAGATAGGATCGTCTTTCACATCCATCGTCCAGGTGTCGCCGGGGTCGTCGTCTTTGAGGGTGTAGCCCACGGTAATGCCTTTTTGGGTAAGTTGACCGGTGCCGTCTTTTACCGAACCTTCGAATTTACCTCCGATTTTGAGAGCCAGCTTTAATCCGGCACCGGAGGCTGCCTCAAATTCAGTAGCGAATCCCAATAACCCCTCGAAATTTTTGGTCACATCTGAACTCGCCTCTTGCGTCGTATCGCGCGTTTCAGAATATTCATATTGAACGCCGGCATCCCAGGAAATATTCCGTTTGTAGGTTGCCTTGGCTTTTGCCTCGGTGTTCATTTTGATAAAATCCAGCCAGCGCTGTTTGGATTTTGAGTTGATGCTGTCCGGGTCCTGGCCGTCGAGTATCAGGCTATCGAGGTAGCGGATTACATTGTTCTCGATATTCCATTCCGAATAAATATAGTTGGTGGCAAAGGTGTCAGATTCCAGGGTCGTGACCGAGTTGAGCACGACGTTGCAGGTCGTATCGTTGAACCGGAGGTAGCGGGAATCCGAAATGATAAAATTGAAAGCCGTACCCACGTACACGTCATTCCCGGCCAATATCGTTTGGCCGCCGTCCAGACTGGTCTTTCCGCCCACCACCAGGTCGCCGTCGTCCGTTGCGATTCGCTCGGTGGCGGTCAGGCAGTATTCCAACGAAGTATTGGTGGTCTTGATAATCGAGGAAGCGAATTCGCTTGTTACTCCGAACAAGGCCTTCCCCTTAATCGTAGTGCTGAACGGAAAGCTAACCTCTGCTTCCGGCCCCGCCAGAACATCCAGCGTAAAAAACGGGCCGCCGCCGCCGCTGTTTTCGCTGACAATGGTGTTGCAGATTGTCTCTCCTTTTTCCAGGTAGGCCGAGCTGCCGTCGCCGGGCGGGTCGCGCAGCACGAACATGGGCACCATAGGCGATACGGTCGTAAATTTTTTATCGCCTTTGATAATGCCGGTGATCATAGCCCGCCGGATGTAGGTACCTTTTCTGCCGTCCACGTCCGCCGTGATCTGCATGATCTGCAGGTAGGGATTGTCGGGGTTGGGATTGGCGGCCACGAAATCGTAGTCGAATTTTTTGTTGTACATCGTGGTGTCCAGGGGTTCCAGGAAATCGTAGGCCAAATCAAAAGTATTGTCGATTTTCAGCCCGGCGGAATCAAGCAGGCAGCGGTCGCCCACGGCTTGTCCCGGGCCGTACTGTTCGTACACGGTGACGTCGAGTTTCACCATTTGCCCTTCTTCAATGACGATCAGCGGGTTGCCGTCATCGTCCGGGATTGGAATAGAATCGCCCTGGCATATTTTGTAAAAATTGTCGAACCCGGCCACGTCCACCGAAGGCGGCGCGAAATAGATGAAATCCACGCCGCTGGAATCCTGATCCGTCAGATCAAGCCGGCGCCCGCCTTCAATTTGGAAAAACTGGTACACTTTCGGGTTGTTGTGTTTGCTGACGGCAATGGTCACCTCGAGCGGCGGCAGGTTGGCCAGTTCATAAATGCCGTTTTCCACCTGCACCGTATCGGTGCGTTCAAAACAGCCGTCGAGGGTGCGCACCGTCAGGCGGCAGTCGTCGACAGGCCCGTTGATGATGGATTTTCGGCAATTGCCGCCCGCGATCTGGCCTTTTATTTTGCGTTTGGTGACGTCGTTGAACAACACGCCCGCGAGGGGGCTGGTCAGGTTGACGATGTCCCAGATGGCCGGAATAAAGTTGTGATTTTCATATACTACCGACAGGGTTGCCGTGGTACCCGGTTCAAAATCGATGGTAAAACGCCCCAGCGAATCGGTAAATATCTTCGGTTTGAAGGATTCGCCGTTGACCAGTATTTCGGCGCGGTTGACGAAGCAATCGGTACCCTCGTAGCGCACGAAACCTGAGACGGCAATTGTGCTGCGATCGGTGAAATCCACCTGGTCCACGGAGGTCACGCTTGGGTTGAGGGTTACCTGGCGGGTTTTAGGCGCGAATACGCGGGGGGTGGTTACCTGATTGGGCGCCAAAGCCGACCATTCCGTGCCGAAAGCCGTGCCGTTTCCGCTGAGGTAGGAGCCCGCATTATTGAGGCGGTTGCCGCTGCCTTCGTCGAGGGCAAAATAGATGCGCAGGCCGCGTTCCTGCGGGTCGCGGCTGTTGTTTGCATGGCTTTGAATGACGGTTTGCGCCAGGGTTGTGTCGTACAGCGCCACTTCGTCGATCAGCCCGCCGTAAAAATCGGTGTAGGCGACGCCGCTTTTGCGCGCGCCCAGCGTCCAGGGTTCGGCGGGGGCATCCGACCAGGTGCCGCTGATGGGCGGCAGGCTGGCTGAGCCAATGAACTGGCCCCCTTTATAGGCCGTGACGATGGTGTTAGCCCCGCCGCTCTCGATGGTGAAGGCCAGGTGCTGGTAGTTGTTGTCGAGCAGGCCGAAATCGGCTTCCCCGCCATTGAGCTGGAAAAATATCCGGTTGTTTACGCCCTCTTCGCGCAGCAGGAGCCTGAAATCGTTGGCGCCGCCCCAGCGTTTGGACAGGAGTACCTGGTCGCCTTCCGGGCCGGCGCTGTTCACCCACAATTCGAGGGTCGATTTGGGCGTTACCGGGAAATTGGGCAAGGTGGCATAGTCCGATTGATCGCGGTCGAACTTAAGCGCGCGGTGTTTATAGAAACTTTTCATCGGCTCCGCCAAAAAGGTGGTGCCGGTGCCGTAGTTGGCCGATTCGATGCGGTAAAAGCCGTCTTCATTGGTGATTCCCGCGACACGCACGGGTGGCCGGTCCGGATTAAAAGTGGCGTTGCAGAAATACAGGCGGGTGCGGTTGATGATATCGAAGGATTTGGCACCCAGTTCTTCGT
>JAKLJF010000306.1 GCA_023151335.1 Thermoanaerobaculia bacterium
CCGGCTCCGCTGGCAAACCAACCTGCCCTCCTCGGCGCTGATTTTTTACGGAACAACCGCCGCCACACTTTCCGGATGGCTTGCGGTGCCCAATACGGCTGCTGAACATTCGGTATATATTACCGGCCTGCAACCCGGCGCCATCTACTGGGTACGTGTTGCAGCCATCCGCCAGAACGATACGGCTTATTCGGAAACCCGACCTTTTGCCACGCGCTCGCTTTCTTCCGGCGATATCCGCGTGTTTTTCAACCAGGGCATCGACGAGGCTGCCGCGGGGGGACTTACGCCGGCAGGCTCCAGTTTCAGCGACGTGCTGACGGAAACCCTGGCCCGGATCAATGCCGCCCAGCAAACCATCGACGTGGCCATGTACAATACCAGCCGGAACGACCTTGTCACCGCCTTGAAACAGGCACACAACCGCGGCGTACGGGTGCGGTTTATAGCCTCGTCCGATACCGGCAACCCGGCATTGAAACCGGCGCCGCCCTTCCCGGTGCTGTATGGCAATGAGGATGCGCTGATGCACAATAAATTCATGGTGATCGACGCCGGTTTGGCCGACCGCTGTTGGGTGATGGGCGGTTCGATGAACTGGACCTATTCAAACATGAGCACCGATTATAACAACACCCTTTTTATCCAGGATCAGTCGCTCGCCCGCGCTTACGAACTGGAATTCAACGAGATGTGGGGCGCCGATCAGGCACTGCCCAACCCGGCAATCGCCCGTTTTGGCAGCGCCAAAACCGACAACACCCCCCATCAGTTCATTATCGGCGACATACCGGTGGAGTGCTGGTTTTCACCTTCCGACCAGGTGACACAGCAGATCGTCCGGACCATTCAAAGTACGGATCAGCGGGCCTGCTTCGCCATTTTTTCCTTTACGCGCAATGAAGTTGGAAATGCATTCATTGATGTGCACAACGGCGGGGCACAGGTGCGGGGCATTATGGAGAATCTCGACGATCCGGGGGCTGAATTCAATTGGCTGACGACGAATGGCGTGCCGGTGCTGCCACATCCGGCCCCTCCGCTGATGCACCATAAATATATGGTATCGGACGCCGGTTATCCCGCATCCGATCCGCTGGTGCTCACTGGATCGCACAATTGGTCTACCGCTGCCGAAACCGTTAATGATGAAAATACGCTCGTGATACACGACCCGGACATCGCCATGCTTTTTCAGGCCGAGTTTGAACGGCGGTGGAAGGAAACGACCAGTACCGCAGCCTTTTCGCCGGAAAAAACGCCCTTTGACGTCTTCCCAAACCCCCCCCTGGAATATCTGTATCTTCGTTCAGCGTTGGAATCCACGTGGTCGGCCAGCGTTGAGATATGGAATAACACCGGCAGCCGGTGCATTTCTATGCCGCTAAGCGGCGAACCGTCGGGCCGGGTACCCTTGGACCACCTTCCCCCGGGTTTTTATTTTTTAAAAATCATCACTCAAAGTGGCGTCACCACCGTTCCGTTTCAAAAGGTTTCTCGTTGAACAATCCGGCGCGGCGCATCCCGTGGGCACCGATGGCGTGCTGCTTGGCGCCTGGGCCGATGTGGCGGACGCTACGCGTATACTGGATATTGGAACAGGAACCGGCCTGGTGGCGCTGATGCTGGCCCAAAGAACTGAAAATGTGCCGGGCGTTAAGATAACCGGGGTCGAATTACAGGAAGATTCTTTCCGTTGCGCACAGCGGAATTTTTCCGCCTCGCCCTGGGCAGGGCGTTTGAGCGCGGTTGGGCAATCTGTTCAGGATTTTGCGCAAAACGCTGTTGATCAATATGACCTGATCGTCAGCAATCCGCCTTTTTTTACCGAAACCATCGTTTCGCCGGATCAAAAACGGCAACTTAGCCGTACTGCCCGCGCCCTCACTGCCGGCGATTTGCTGGATGCCGTGGGCCGGCTTTTATTGCCACATGGCAAGTTTTGCGCAATTATGCCCCCTGCCGAAGGCCGCCGTTTGTGCGAGTGGGCCGCTTTGCGCGGGTTGTATTGCACGCGGGAGACGCAGGTCTTTGCCCGGCAGGAAAAACCCTGCGAACGGCTGTTGCTTCAATTGCAGCGCGATCCTTACCCTATGCGCCGTTCGCGGCTTTATATTTATGAAAGGGAAGAAGTTTGGTCCGGAGGCTTCCGGGCGCTTACCGCGGCTTTTTACCTTTATTTTTAAAAAAAACGAGGGAAGCGCGTGTGCCGGGCTTCCCTCTTCAAGTGTAGTTGAATCCGCCAAATGGGCTCTGGCGGCTAAAAATGGTGAATTGTTCTTTAATGTACGCTGGCGTTACTTTCTTCGATAATTTGTAGCGCACGGTTCAGAATAGTCTGATCTTCCAAGTGAACGATGCCGCCGCCCGGCCCGGGTTCCAGGTGCCACTCTACGATTTGCCCGTCTTTGTACTTGTGCGCGCCGAAATAATTGCGCACGGTTTGTTCGTCGAGATTTAATTCCTGGGCAATCCGGGCGATGCTGCCGGTGGGCAAAGCATGTTTGATGCGGCGGAGCTCCTCAAAAGTAATATTCATACCCTCAAAATTTGGTTAACAAAAGAAATACTGACAGGAAAAAACAGTTTCCCTTAGACCTCCCTAAGGTATGTCGTTTGGTCAGGAAAAAACAAGCGGAAAAGCAAAAAATTTTTCCTCACCTGCTTAAAAGCGCATATCTTCTATCTTTGCGCCGCTCCGGCGGTTGATTTATGCCGAATCTCCGGAAGAGCACTGCCTATCATGCATTTGCACGTCGTTTCATTTGATATTCCCTATCCGGCCAACTACGGTGGCGTAATTGTGATTTTCAATCAGATCAAAACCCTGCATGCCCTTGGCGTGAAGGTAATCCTGCATTGTTTTCAGTACGGCGACCGGAAACCGGCGCCGGAACTGGAACAATATTGCGCCGAAGTCTATTATTATCCCCGGAGCCGGTCGTTTTGGTACCAACTCAGCCTGTTGCCGTTTATCATGCGTACCCGCCAGAAGCGGGCCTTGCTCCGCCGCTTGCGCAAAGACAACTGGCCCATCCTGTTCGAGGGCATGCACACGAGCGCCTACGTATGGCATAAAAAATTGCGGGGCCGGCAAAAACTGGTGCGCATGCACAACGTGGAATGGCAATACTATGAAGGTCTCTCGCAACTGTCGAATGACGTGTTCGAAAAACTGTATTATTTCGTCGAGAGTTTGAAACTGCAACGGACCGAACCCAAAGTAGTGTTGCACGCCGATGAGATCATCACCATGTCCAGCGTCGACCAGGCCTATTACCGGGAAATGAAAACCAATACGCACCTCATCCCGGCCTTCCACCCGAATACAGCCGTCGAGAGCCTTACCGGCAGGGGCGATTATGTGCTGTTCCACGGCAAACTGAGCGTGCCGGACAATGACAAGGCGGCCCGCTGGCTCATCGAAGACGTTTTTTCCAGCATAGATATTCCTTTTGTCATAGCGGGTATGGAACCCTCCTGGCGTTTGCGCGAACTGGCCGAACGCTACGACCACATATCAATCGTGGAAAATCCCGACGAAACCCAAATGGTCAACCTGATCAAGCATGCGCATATCAATCTCCTGGTATCTTTTCAGAGCGCGGGTATAAAACTCAAATTGCTCAACGCCCTTTTCCGGGGAAGATTTTGCATCGTCAATGATGAAATGGTAAGCGGAATGGATCTGAAATCCTTGTGTTATGTGCGCAATTCCCCCTCGGCCATCCGGCAAGCCGTGGAAGCGCTGATCAACGCGCCTTTTGAACAAAGCAAGATCGAAGAGCGGCGGGCCATTCTCGAATCGCAATTTTCCAACGAGGAAAATGCCCGTAAATTAATGGCCCTGCTTCGCTTTGATTAATTTTTCAAAAACTTTTGAAAATGCTGAACAAACAACGTCCCGCGCGGTTTGAGCATCGCACGGGCGGGTAAAGTCCGGTAAATTGATATTCCAATGCGCGGAAATTCTCAACTCGACCTTTTACTGAAAAGCGATTCCCCCGGCGCCCAACACCGGCATATCGCCGAAAAAGTGGCCAACCGGAAGCGTTTGAGCCCGGAAGAAGGCTTGTTTCTGTTCGAACATGGCGAATTGTCCTACCTGGGCACACTGGCCAACGCCATCCGCGAACAAAAAAACGGCGATAACACCTATTTCAACCGGAATTTTCACATCGAACCGACCAACCTGTGCGTGTACGATTGCAAATTTTGCTCGTATTCCCGCTTGATCAAACAACGCGACGACGCCGATGCCTGGGCTTTTTCGATGGAAGAAATGATGGACATTGTGCGCCGCTACGACGGCCAGCCGGTCACGGAAGTGCACATCGTAGGCGGCGTATTGCCCCAGTATGACCTGCCTTTTTACCAGGAATTTTTTCGAAAGATCAGGGCGCACCGGCCCGAATTGCATATCAAAGCACTGACCCCGGTGGAGTATCATTATATTTTTAAAAAGGCAAAAGTCAGTTACGAGGAAGGCATGCGCCTGATGAAAGAAGCCGGCCTCGACAGCCTGCCGGGCGGCGGCGCGGAAATATTCCATCCGGAGATCAGGGAGCGGATCGCCGCCGATAAATGCAACGCCGAACAGTGGCTGCGTATCCACGAAATATGGCATGAAATGGGCGGGCGCTCCAATGCCACTATGCTCTACGGCCACATTGAAAAGTACTGGCACCGCATCGATCACCTGGAACAACTCCGGCAATTGCAGGACAAAACCGGCGGCTTCCAAACCTTTATCCCGCTTAAATTCCGCAACCAGGACAACCAGATGAGCCATGTGCCGGAAAGCACGCCCGTGGAAGACCTTCGCAATTATGCCATCAGCCGGATTTACCTCGACAACTTCGACCATATCAAGGCATACTGGCCGATGATCGGCCGGACGCTCGCCCAAATGTCGCTGGCTTTCGGCGTGGACGATATCGACGGCACCATCGACGATACCACCAAAATATACTCCATGGCAGGCGCCGAAGAACAAAATCCGGCCCTGAGTACGCAGGAACTGGTGGAAATGATCAGAAGGGTAGGGCGGCGCCCCATTGAACGGGACACCCTGTACAATGTATTGCAGGACTACACCGATACCGTTTTCGAGGATGCCGCACAATGGCGGGGCTATTATGAACTACCGGTTGTAAATCATGAATAAACAACAAAAAGTGCGCGTCACCGCGGTCAGTTACCTGAATACCAAACCGTTCATTTACGGTATTTTCCGCAGCGAATTGTCCGAGCTGATCGACCTGAGCCTCGATATTCCCTCCGTTTGCGCGCAAAAACTGGCTTCCGGTGCGGCCGACTTGTCCCTGGCCCCTGTCGCGGTCATTCCGGATATCCCTGAAACTTATCTTGTTTCCGATTTCTGTATCGGCGCTACCGGACCGGTCAAAACGGTTTGTATTTTTTCGGAAAAACCGATTTCACAGATCAAAAAGTTATACCTCGATTTTCACTCCAAAACGTCGGCCACCCTCGTTCCTTTGCTCTGCCGGGACTACTGGAATATTCATCCGGAGTTTTTACCCGCCGCCGAGGGCTTTGAACGGCGTATTGCCGGCGATACCGCCGCTTTGATCATTGGCGACCGGGCCATTGGCCGCGAACGCGACTTCCCTTATGTCTACGACATCGGTGAAGCCTGGATCAATTGGACCGGGCTGCCCTTCGTGTTTGCCGCCTGGGTAAGCGCCCGCCCGCTCGATCCCGAGTTTATCCGGCGGTTCAATGCCGCGCTGCAATTCGGTATTTCCAAAATTCCGGAGCTGACCAAAATCATCCCGGCTATTCCGGGTTTCGATATGGAGGCCTATTTCAGGAAAAATATCAGTTACGACCTTGATTCGGCAAAACTGAACGGCATGCAGCGTTTTTTGAATATGGTAAACGGCAGCGGCAATTGGGTGCTGCACCGGAATTTTGCCGGATCCCTCATTCAACAATGACGCAATGCCCCAATGACGCAATGACGCAATACTTGTTCCCCCCGCGACATTTTGCTCATCCGTATTTCCGGATTTAAACCAACTTCCGTTTGTATTCGTTTCAGGTTATAAATCTTTTTCCATGAAACAATTCCTGTTCCTTACTGCAATCACGTTGTTTGGCGCTTCCTGCCAATCGGCGCAAAATGTCACACCAAATAAAGAAAAAGCCATGCAGACCGGTCAAATTACTCCTGTAAGCCCCGATACGCTCAAACCTGCCTCCGGCCAGACGGAGATTGCCACCCTTGGCGGCGGTTGTTTCTGGTGCGTCGAAGCCGTGTACCAGGAACTCAACGGCGTCCTGAAAGTGGAAAGCG
>JAKLJF010000307.1 GCA_023151335.1 Thermoanaerobaculia bacterium
GGCCGGCGCCGGCACTTTTGTCCGGAACATTACGGTAGAATCGGTGAGGTTGGCCCAGTCGTCCGGGTAGCGAACCGGTTCGATGGCAAAGGATTCAAAAAAAGACAGCGGCGCCTCATCGGTCTTTTTGCGGCAACCCAGGAGGTAATACCGCGGGCCGTCGATCGCCAGGCGCAGGAAATAGTAAGCGCTGTCGCGATCCGACCGAAAGGAAACATCCTGCACAGGGAACGGCTTGCCGGCCACCTCCCGTATCCGGGGCGCCTTTTTGGTAAAAGCCGCCGCAATATTTTCCCCTATAATATTCAATTCGAAGGAATCTTCTTCGATGTAGCCCCAATCGTGAAAATCGGCGCGGTAAAACATATAAACCGAACCGTCTGCCGGGTCTGCAGCCACTGCAAGCCGGCGTTTGGCTTCAGGGTCGCCGGTCGTATTCAAAAAGGGCGCTGCGGGAAAACGAATCCGGAACCCGCCCTGGGGCGGATACAGTTCAAAGCGGGCGCCCGACGGGGCCGACGGAGTTGCATTATAACGGATACTGTTCAGGAATTGCGTTCCTTCTTTTCCGAGGGCATAATTGCCGTTGCCCCCGGTAGCAAACAGAAAAACGTTGAAAGGCGTGACCAGTATTTTATACCGGATAATATCGCCACGGCGGGTTCGGGTTGTGATCTCGTGCCCCGGGAAAGGATCAGAAATACGCTTGCGCTCCTGAATTTTGCCCGGTATTTTTTCATAGATCATGCTATCCAGGCGCTCTGCGATATAGGCAGGGCTTTGACCATTCCACAATCCGTAAGTCTCAATATGGTAAACGGCATAATAAGCGCCGTTGCTCATATCGGTGCAGAGCTGTTGTTCCAGTCCGGGCATTTCCATCGTCTGGAAAAATTTGCCGGGGGCTTCTACCGACCAGCTGGAATCGGCCAGCCAGTGCCGGCTAAATTGAACGGGATAGTGCAGGGCGTCGATGGAATCCTTTACAGATTTGCTTTTTTGGGCGCTGAACTGTACCGGTCGCAGCGTATAACCTTTTTGACGCAGCATCCGGATCAGGCCGGTCTCTCCGGGCAGGTGGGCAGCGCCAACCGCTGAAAACAGGGCTGTTCCGCTTTGCAAAATGGAATCGATACGCCCCACCATGATCTGGTTGCGTTCATCCTGCATCCAGCGCTGGAAATTTTTGCCGGGGCTCATCATTTTATTCAGCGAATCGAGCAGGGAAAGATCCTGATCCCGGTAGGCTTCCTCGATAGTGGTACGGTCGTACAGGCCGGGATAGTAGGGGCGGTTGCCGTCATTTTCCGCTTCCTCATCGGGCAATTGCGATCGTATAAATGCTTCATAACTGCCCTCCATGGTTTCCAGGCCGATAACCTTTTTACCCAGTTTGCGGCCCGCCTGAAAAATGAACAGGTCGAGGTAAGTATCTTCTTCGTAATCCTGCCGGTATTGGTTCGAGCGGTACAAAAACTCGTTTGTCATACGCGGTCTGGCCGATAATATGGCGCCCAGCAGCTGATTATCGGGCGTAGGGAAGGCAAACATTTCATTGTACAGGTCGCCTTGCGTGGACTGGCGGATGTTGGCCTGTTCAATATCGCCATCCCAATGTTCGTTTTCCTGCGCTTCCAGCATCTCGGTAAAGGCTTGCCATTGGTCGTGGTCGGTTTCGAGCGCCACTATATCGGTTTGTTGAAGCGCAATGAAAAACGAATCGCTCAGGTTAAAGGCCAGTTTTTCCGGCACGTGCATCGTGCCGTACAAATAACCCGGCCGGGCAATGCCATTGCCGGAAATTTCCCACAGCAGGCCTTTTAGTTTTTCAGGACGATCCTGGGCATTCAGCGAACAAGACAAGAAGGACAAAGCAAGGGGCAGTATCAGGCGCAGCATACAGAGGGAAATGTTAAAATTTAAATTAAAACGCGCTCAAAGGTGGGAAAAGTGTTTCAGGAAACCAGTTCCAGAAATTCACTCAGGATCATAGCCGTGGCGCCCCAAACGATCTTTCCATCCACATCGAAGTAAGGAACATCTTTCAGCGTGATGCCCTGATGGAGCGTCAGGTCGGTTTTTTTGCGGTTTTCCGACGCCTGAAAAACCCACCTCGCCGGGCTGGGGAGTAAACATGGGAGCGCCCTCCAGAATGCCGACAAAAGGGTGTACCAGAAAATTGCTCACCGGAATATACAGGTCGGTCAGCTGGCCCAGAATCTGCACCTGCCCGGCGGGGATACCGATCTCTTCTTCCGTTTCCCGCAAAGCCACGTTGGCCAGTTCGCCGTCGTTTTCTTCCCAGCGGCCGCCCGGAAAACTCACCTGCCCGCTGTGCCGGTCACGCGGATTGGCCGTGCGTTCGATCAGGATAGTATGCCAGCGGCCTTCGTGCAGGTGCAGGAGGTTGAGCACGCAGGCCACCCGGGCGTCCGGAGGCGGGGCAGGGGTAAACTCCAATTCCTGCAAGCGCCGCAGACTGGCCATTTTGTATTGCGCATCCCGGCCCGGCAAAGGACCGCTCAGGCGGTCGCGCAGCATATCAATAAAGGGTTGCATACCAATTTAATCAGCAAAACGCCGATGGTGTAAGGTGAAACGGGGGATTTTGTTCAGCATAAAACGTCTTTTATAAAATTATTATAAAAATGATCGTATATTTAGAAACTAACCATCATTTAATTGCTTTTTTTGAAAAAAAATACAAAAAACGCTAAATTTTTATGTTTTATAAATTTTACAACCAAACCAAAGAGCAAAATTTTCAAATTGACATATTTTTAATAAATATTTTAACGATAGTATAAATTTTTAAAAATATCATTAAAAAATTTGCAATTAAAAAGCGCACTAACCTACCTTTGTCACAACAAAAACGCAAAAGCGCGTTGGGAATTTGAAATAACGACGATACTGTGAGGTGATGAAATCAGGCAGCCATGCCCTCCTGTCCCGGGGGT
The DNA here is from genome assembly GCA_023151335.1 of Thermoanaerobaculia bacterium. Lineage (GTDB taxonomy): Bacteria > Bacteroidota > Bacteroidia > Chitinophagales > Saprospiraceae > M3007. Next base: position 2,961 of record JAKLJF010000307.1, read on the forward strand.
GGGGAGTACGGAATAAAGCCCGGCACTGTATGCCGCGCCTAACCGCCTCGTGGAGGTTCGAGTCCTCCCTTCACAGCGACAATGTTGATGTGTTGATGCGTTGATTTGTTGATGCGTTGATTTGTTGATGCGTTGATTTGAGATGTAGTGTTCAAATCAACGCATCAACAATCAACAAATCAACAACAACCACACTGTGCGGTGATGAAACCGGCAGCCATGCCCTCCTGTCCCGGGGGTGGGGAACGATGGGATAAACACAACATAAAGCCGGCTTTGGCCAACTGGGATGTAAAACCAAACTTTGTGTTGCGGCTAACTACCCCGTGGAGGTTCAGTTTGGTGAAATTTGTGGAGGATGTTGCCCGATTTCAAGCATTTCTTTGCGATAAAGCACCAATTTTTCGCGGTTCAACCGCAGCGCACTTTCTGTAGCCCGGCCGATAGCCGTTACTCCAATAATTTGCAGGTAATCTTCACTCCAGCGAAAGCGCTCTTCCCATACGTCCGTCCTGGGGTTAAAAATTCTTACCGGACTATTTGTGACAGGGTCAACAGCATTTATTTTTTGCCATTTCAGGCGATTGCATAAGGGGCATGAATAAGCCAGATTCCTCAGATCATGTGTTCCACCTTGCAAAGGTGGGATAATATGGTCAATGGTGAAAAATACAGGAGAGAACTTATCCAAGCTTTTACAATATTCACAGCAGTGTCTGCTTCGGAGCATGACCTTTAGTCGAATTTCTTCCGGAAATACGGTGCCGGCCATTTCAACGTGGCGCTATATTCAATTCTTCCATGATTTGTTCCACAGAAACATTGCGTAAAGCAGCGAGTTGTTTCAGCCATATAAACCGTTGAACGGTATATGCTTCCAGTTCTTCGGCCAAAATCAATTGCTCTTCGGCTTCCGCTTCATTCAATTCAGAAAACTCCATTTTTGCGTCGAGTTGGGCAATGCGCGCCCTTTTTCCAATCGGAAAGCCTGCATTGATTTTTTTTAGCAAGTTCGTTTCACTTTTTGACAAAGAGGGCGCCTTACGCCTGGCGCGAAGCAAGTTCAGCTTGGTTAGCAGACGCTCAAAATCCCGGGTACTGAGTTGGGATGCGTTGTCCAAAATTTGATCTACCGATATTTGTGTCTCCATGCCAACAATTCTTAAACAATGCAAACATATAGCTCCAAAACCATGTGCAAATATAGGGTAAAATTTACAAAAGGCCAATTACCCCTTACCTCCCATATCCCCTATGTTTGCCGAAATTTCTCAACCATGAAAAAGTTCCTACCGTTGCTCTTGCTGAGTTTAGTCGAATCACTCTCCGCCCAGCAATCACCCGTTCCCATTTACATAGCCACCGACGCGCCGGAGTGGATGCGCCTGATCCAGGAGGATAACCCGAACGTATTCGAGGTGCAGCGCAGTTTTAAAACGTATTACCAAACCCATTTTTTTGAAAAAAACGATTATACGCAATACTATAAGCGCTGGATGAACTGGGCGCGCCCCCTCGCACAGCCCGATGGCAGCCTCCACCTACCCTCTGAAGCAGAATGGGCAACTGAACAAAACGCGCGGCGCAACCTGCGTCAGACAGCGGCACAAAAAGGCGCCGGTGGGACCGCCTGGACTTTTGCCGGCCCCAGCCAAACCTTCCACACCGACGGTACAACGCCCGTTTCCTGGCAAACCAACATCTATTGTGTGGCCATTGCCCCGTCCAACTCCGATATCCTGTACGCCGGCGGCGAAAGCGGCGGCATCTGGCGTACCGACGACAAGGGGCTGCACTGGCGGCTCCTGAGCGCCGGCGTATTGCACGGAGCTGTCGGCGCCATCGCCATTCACCCCACCAACCCCGACATCGTGTATTTCGGTACCAGCGGCCGCCTGATGAAAAGCGCCGACGGCGGGCAAAACTGGACGCCCGTGTACAGCGAAAACAACCTTTGGACGAACAGCATGGCCGTAAACCCCGACAATCCCGACATCGTGCTGGCCGCGGGTAACCGGGGTCTGTTGCTCAGTACCAACGGCGGCCAAAACTGGCAAAAGCTGTTCACCCAGGAATGTTGGACCGTTCGTTACAAGCCCAATAACGCCAACACCGCTTTCGCGGTGCGCAAAAACGGCGCCGGCAGCGATTTCATGCGCTCTACCGACGGCGGACTTTCCTTCTCCCCCTCCAACCAGGGCTGGTGGACGCCAGGGGCAGGCGAAAGTGTCACGGGCGCCATTATCGCGGTATGCCCTTCCAAACCCGAAAAACTCTACGCCTACCTCTGCGGCAGCGGCGCCAACCTGAAAGGCTATGTGGGCGTTTTCGTCAGCCAGAACAGCGGCGACACCTGGAGTAATACCCACCCGCAAAACGCCATCGGCAACAGTCCTGTGGCTTACGCCATCCCCAGCCACACCAACCTGATGACCAACGACGGCTTGTTCTCCGGTTTCGAACAAGGCTTTTACGATATGGCCATCGTGGTCAATCCTGCCAACGACAACGAACTCATTGCCGGGGGCACCTCCTGGTTCAAAAGCACCAACGGCGGCGCCAGCTGGCAACCTCTCGGTGGCTATGTAGGCAATCTCGGCTGGAGCCACCCCGACATACAAGACCTGGCCGCTTCGGGCGCTGACCTGTGGATCGCCAGCGATGGCGGACTCGACTTTTCAACCAATTTCGGCGCCGGCATCGAATCGCGCGTCAACGGCATCAGCGGGGCCGACCTCTGGGGTTTCGACGCCGGCTGGAATGAAGCCGTGCTCGTGGGTGGCCGCTACCACAACGGCAACATGGCCTGGCACGAGGCATTTCCCGAAGGCAAATACTACCGCATGGGTGGCGCCGAAGCGCCCACCGGCTACGTCAATCCGGGCCGCAACCGCACTTTGTATTTTTCCGATATCGGCGGCAAACGGCTAACGGGCGGTTTCGGCGACGGGGTGAGCCATTTCCCCGTTGGACTTTTCCCCAATGAAAGCTACGCCTATTACGCCAACAGCGAAATGGCCTGGGACCCGCGCTGCTGGAATATCGTTTACATTGGCTATGAAAATAAAATCTGGAAAAGCGCCGACGGCGGCGTTTCCTATAAAGCACTGCATGCCTTCCCCGGCCCTGCCGACCACATGGTATTCGACATAGAGGTGTCGCGTTCAAACCCTGATATCCTCTATTGTTCCCAGTGGGATGGCGTCGACGATGCCATGTGGCGCAGTGCCGATGGCAGCCAAAGTTGGGAAAAACTGACGCCCCTGCCCTTGCCTAACAACAACGACCGCATCAAAATGGCGCTCAGCGCCGAAGACCCCAATACGCTCTGGGTGGCCGTGACCTACGGCAGCA
>JAKLJF010000308.1 GCA_023151335.1 Thermoanaerobaculia bacterium
TGGAGCTGACGCAGCAGCAGTTCAAGATCAAAGACGATTTCAAACTCGTGGAAGACAGCTTGCAGGCCCTCGCCGCCCGCAACTTCCAGATCGAAGGTATTATCACCGAAAAAGTAGCCGACATCAAAACGGCCCTCAAATACAGCCTCGACGACCTGGAAGAACGCCAGGTCACTTCGGCCAGCGAATACCAGCAACGCACCATGAAAGGCTTCAACGACCTGGCCCTCATGCTTTCGGAGGTAATGGACCAAATGCAGCAACAAATGGCCAGCGGCCAACCCGGCAGCGGCAAATGCTCCAAACCCGGCGGCAGCGGCGACGGTAAAAAAGGCAAAGTGCCCATGGACAAGATCACCAAGGGCCAGGGCGACCTGAACCAACAAATGAAAGACCTGAAAGAACGCCTGGAAAAAGCAAAGCAACAAGGTAAGGGGCAAGGACAGGGCGAAGGCGGCATGAGTAAAGAATTCGCTCAAATGGCCGCCAAACAGGCCGCCCTGCGCAACGCCCTGCGCGAATTGCAAAAACAAAAAATGGAACAGGGCAAAGGCAGCAAAGCACTCGACAATCTCATGGAGGAAATGGACAAGGTGGAAACCGATCTGGTGAACAAACGCCTCACCAACGAGATGCTCAAACGCCAGCAGGACATCCTGACCCGCCTGCTCGAAGAAGAACGCGCCGAACGCGAACGCGAACAGGACGACCAGCGCGAAGCGCAAACCGCCAAACAACAACCCACCAAACTGCCGCCGGCATTGGAAGAGTACCTGAAGAAACGCCGCGCAGAAGTAGACCTGTTCCGTACGGTGTCGCCGGCACTGAAGCCGTATTACAAACAATTGGTGGAAGAGTATATCAAGGGAGTGGGTCAGTAGGCAGTGATGCGAATACCGGGTTGCCACGGGATAACCTCCCCCCAACCCGGTATTCGCATCACCCCCTGCCGCCCCATTCCGGAAAATCCTCGAGAAACGAAAAACCCGGCTGTTCAAAATCAAGCGCGCAACTGAACGTAGCAAGGCCGTTGGTCACCGCCAGAAAGGGCGCTTTAAACTGCAAATTATAGCGTGCTACCTGCTCAAAAGTAGCCTGTGTAAGCGGTACTTTGGGCGATTTACATTCCACAACCAGCCAGGGATCCAGCCCCGCGTCGAATACGACGAGGTCGCAGCGTTTGGGCCGTTCATTCAGCAGAAGGCCGATCTCTACCCGGATACGGTTTGATGGGTATTTTTTTACTTCCAGCAGATAAAGCAAAACCAGCTGCCGCAGCAACTCCTCGGGCGTCAGCACGATTTGTTTGCGCCGTATCGGATCGAACACCCAGGTGGTATCGCCGCTTTTGGTTATGCGTAAAGCGGGTTCGAACTGTAAAAAATCGAGTTGAAGAAGCACTCCGCGAAGATCGGAGAAAATCGGTTTATTTGTCTCAATTTTGCCGGGCTGAATAGCTTCCGGTCATCAAATGGATCAACCTTTCTGGTATATCATCGCCAATCCCGCCGCCGGCAATGGCGCCGTGGGCCGCCGCTGGCCTGTCATTGAGCGCGTCCTGCAGGAAATGGGCTTTTCCTACACCATAAAATTTACCGAATACCGCGGCCACGCGATCCGGCTGGTGGAAGACGCCGTGCTCAAAGGGCGCCGGCACTTGCTGGCATTGGGCGGCGACGGCACCAACCACGAAATGGCCAATGGCATTCTGAGTCAAACCGTTGTGCCGCCGACGGACATTCATTACGCGTTGCTGCCCATTGGCACCGGTAACGATTGGGCCCGGATGTACGAAATTCCCCGCGATATCCGGCAACGCCTGACGCGGCTTCGGGAAATGAAAACTGTGCTCCAGGACGCCGGCCGGGTAACATATTCCCGCGATGGCCAGACGTTGTCCCGGTTTTTTATCAATGTCGCCGGCATGGCCTACGACGCCTACATTGCCCGTCAGTTGGATAAACACCGTTTTATCAACCGCATGCAATACCTCCTGATGGTAGGGCAATATTTGTTCCGGTACCGGCTTACCCCGGCGCGTCTGTTGTTCAACAACCAGACGGTGGAAGATCTGTTTTACACCATCAACGTAGGCATTTGCCGGTATTCGGGCGGAGGGATGCAACTGGTTCCCCAGGCGGCGCCCGACGATGGTTTGTTTGCCCTCACCTTTGCGCGGAGCCTGCCCAAGTGGGAAGTGTTGTGGTGTACGCCCCGGTTCTACAACGGCTCCATACTGAACCATCCCTGCGTCAGCGGCGTGCAAACCGCATGGCTCCGGGTGGAACATATCGGAGATACCCCGACCTTACTCGAAGCCGACGGCGAATTTTTGGGCGAAACGCCCGCGGAATTTGTTATACTGGAAAAAGCGCTTCGAATTGTTTTGTAAATGAAAAATCCAAGTCGTTTAAAATGAGAAAAATAACCGCTGACCGCGTTTATCCGGTATCTTCAGAACCTGTTGAAAACGGCGTGATCATTGTCGATGACGCCGGAAAAATTTTGGCTGTCGAAACCCGCGACCGGCACGACCCCGCCAGTCTTGAAACCTATAGCGGCGCCCTGATACCGGGTTTTGTCAATACCCACTGTCACCTCGAATTGTCGCACATGAAAGGCCTGGTGGACACCGGCACGGGATTGATCCCGTTTATCACCAGCGTTGTCACGAAACGGAATTTCCCCGCAGAAACGATTGCAGAGGCCATTGCCCGCGCCGAACAGGAAATGCTGGAGGGCGGCATCGTTGCCCTGGGAGATATTTCCAATACAGTGGATACTTTTTCGGTAAAAGACAAAGGCCGGATGCGCTACCATACCTTCGTGGACTTGTTCGATTTCCTGCAGGATGCCGGCGCCGAAAAAGCTTTTGCCGGCTGGAAAGCCGTGTACGACCAACTGGAACCGGCGCCCGGCAGTGCCAAAGCACTGGTACCGCACGCACCGTATACGGTAAGCCCGACGCTTTTTGCCAAAATCAATGCTGCCAACCCGCCGGCCGGCGTTACCATCAGCATGCACAACCAGGAAACACCGCCCGAAGATGAACTTTTCCTGTACGGCTCGGGCGCTTTTTACGATTTCTACGACCGTTTCAATATTTCACTGGAACAATTCGAAGCCACCGGCCAGCCTTCCATTTATTACGCCCTCCAACACCTGAACCCGGCACAACGCACCCTGTTTGTGCACAATACGCTCACTACTGCCAGCGATATCCTATCCGCGCAGGCCTGGAGCCCGAATGTATATTGGGCCACCTGCCCCAATGCCAACCTCTACATCGAAAACCGCTTGCCTGATTACCGGGCTTTTCTCGACACCAATGCGCGCCTTACCATCGGCACTGACAGCCTGACCTCCAACTGGCAATTGTCTGTCCTTGAAGAAATGAAGACCATCGCGCGGTACCAAAGCTATGTTCCATTCGGAGCATTGCTGCGCTGGGCCACACTCAACGGCGCACAAGCCCTGGGTTTCGACGACACGTTGGGCAGCCTGGAAGCGGGAAAGACGCCGGGCTTGCTACTGCTGGAAGGCTTAGGCCCGGAAGAAAGGTTCGGAACAACGACCAGCGTGCGGCGATTGATTTGAACACTTAAAAAGTGAAGCAGGGAGCATACCCGTAAAAGACAATATCGTTGATCTGCAGGCGCATGCCCCGACTACCTGAAAATACCACGGGATCGTTTTCAAAGGATTTCTTAACCCTTATTTCGGAAAATCCAGCACGAAATTCCGGTTGTAGAGCATGAGTACCAGGGCTGTAAAAAAGAACAGGAACATCAGAATGTACAATATGCAATATCCTTTGCCGCGGGAGTTCGTAATATTCTCCATGTTTATTTCAAGTTGATGTGGTGCAAAAAGTGCGGCAAAAATAAAAAGTGCTGGCTAAGAAATGGCCCGCGGGCCGTTTTTTTTGGAAAAGCGCCACAAGGAGGTATTAATTAAGCATTGTTCTAAATAAAACTACGCCGTTTGTCGGTAAAAAGAGCGTCTTTTTCTCAAAAAACCGGGCTTGCAAAAAATAAATTATCTTTGCGGGCCGGTGCAAAATATCCCAAAACAGCGGGGAATCTCCCCGTGTACCGGAGCGGAGCTATGACAAATGTAATCCAGTTGTTGCCGGAAAGTGTCGCCAACCAGATTGCCGCCGGGGAAGTGGTGCAACGCCCCTCTTCCGTGGTCAAAGAATTGATGGAAAACGCGATAGACGCCGGCGCCACCCAGATTAAGCTGATTGTCCGGGATGCCGGTAAAGCCCTGATCCAGGTCGTCGACGACGGCTGCGGCATGTCGGAAACCGATGCGCGCATGTGCTTCGAACGGCACGCTACTTCCAAAATTCGGGAGGCAAAAGACCTGTTTGCTATTCGCACCATGGGTTTTCGCGGCGAAGCAATGGCCTCCATTGCCGCTGTAGCCCAGGTAGAACTGCGCACCCGCCGCGCCATAGATGAACTCGGTACCCGTATCGTGATCGAAGATTCGGCGCTCAAGGTCAACGAACCCTGCCAGGCGCCGGCCGGCACCAGCATAGCGGTCAAAAACCTGTTCTTCAACGTGCCTGCCCGCCGCAATTTCCTGAAAAGCGACCCCGTGGAAATGCGCCACATCCTCGACGAATTCCAGCGCATCGCCATCGCTTACCCCGACCTGTTTTTTTCCCTGCACCATAACGACCAGGAAATGTTCCATCTGCCGCCGGCCAATTTGCGGCAGCGCATCGTCAAAATATTCGGCGAGGCCGTCAACAAAAAACTGGTGCCGGTACAGGAAGAAACCGACATCCTGAAGATCAGCGGCTTCGTGGGCAAACCGGATTATTTTAAAAAAACGCGCGGCGAACAGATTTTTTTTGTCAATAAACGCTTCATCAAAAGCAACTACCTGCATCACGCCGTGGTGAGCGCCTACGAAGAACTGCTGCCGCCCGACGCCTACCCGCTGTACGTTTTGTTTCTCGATATTGACCCCGGACGGATCGACATCAACGTGCATCCGACCAAACAGGAGATCAAATTCGACGATGAGAAACTGGTGTACAATTACCTGAAGGTGACTGTCCGCCACGCCCTGGGCGCGCACAGCATTACGCCTACGCTCGACTTCGAACAGGAGCCCGCTTTCCAGGCAGCCCCGGCCAGAATGCCCGCCTTGCGGCCTGCCACGGAAAAACCGCCTGCCGTACGCGACTACCCGCCTAAATCGCCCGACCGGCTCGCGGCAGATAACCTGCGCAACTGGCAACGCGCCTACGAGGGCCTCGACCTGGCAGGCGCCAAGACCGGCAGAGAGGAGTTCATCCCCTCCGCCGTATCGCCCGATGAACCCCTATCGCACAAGACGCCACAGGCAGAGGTATTGCCCGGCGCCGTGCCGAACGCCATGGACGATGAAAGCGGTTCCTTTTCCAAAGGGCAGAAAGAACCCTACCAGATACACGGGCAATATATCGTTAGTCAGATCAAATCGGGTTTCCTGCTGATCGACCAGCAGGCTGCCAGCGAACGGATCCTGTACGAGCGTTACCTGGAAGCGCTGCGCCAACAGCCGGTAGCCACACAACAGGCGCTTTTCCCTAAAACCGTCGAACTGCCGCCGGGCGACGCCGCGCTGTTGCGCGATATTTTGCCCGAAGTAAACCGCCTCGGCTTCGATATCGCCGAATTCGGCGGCGACGCCTTTATCATTCACGGCGCCCCCAGCGAAATGGGCGCCGGACAGACCGAGGAAATCCTGCTCGAACGCCTGCTGGCGCAATATAAAAACAACCTGGAAATGGAACTGGGCGTTCCCGAAAACCTGGCCCGCGCCATGGCGCGCAGCGCCGCCCTGAAACGCGGCCAGCCACTCACAGTGCCGGAAATGCAAAACCTGATCGACCAGCTGTTCGCCTGCTCGTCGCCGTACCGCAGCCCCTCCGGCCGCAACTGTTTCATTACCTTCGAACTGGACGAACTTCAAAAAAGATTCAATCAGTGAGCAGTGGTTCGTCTCACCAGTAATTGGCCTGCGAGGCAGCCGCTAACCACCAAGCACTGAGCACTAATGTCGTACTTTCAATTCTATCAACCTTTTACCGGCGTCGTCCGGCATTTGATCATCCTCAACGTCCTCATGTTTTTCGGTACCTACGTTATCATGGGACCGGAAGCCTGGAGCCCGCAATCATTGGACTACGAACGCCTGGGCAGGCTGTCCCTGGCTGTCTTTATGCCCGGATCGCCGCACTTCGAGCCTTATCAGATCGTGACGCACCTCTTCATGCACGGCGATATCGGCCACCTGTTTTTCAATATGCTGT
>JAKLJF010000309.1 GCA_023151335.1 Thermoanaerobaculia bacterium
CCGATGATTTCTACGACGTAAAATTCAAACCCGGCGACCCCAGCATTGTGTACGCGGCTTCCGACAACCGGATATATAAATCCGTCAATGCCGGGACGACTTTTGCCCCCGCTTTTACGCTCACAACCAGCGACCGCCTGGCCATTGCCGTCACGCCGGCCAATCCTGAACTGCTGGCCGTGGTGAGCAGTTCTTCCAGTTCAAGCGATTTTGGCGCGTTGAAATGGTTTTACGTGTCAACCAACAGCGGCGCCACCTTCAATCTGAAATCCACCTCACCCAATATCCTGGGCAGCGCGGCCGACGGCAGCAGCGAAAAAGGCCAGGGCTGGTACGACCTCTGTATTGCCGTGAGCCCCACCAACCCCAACCTGATGTTTGTCGGCGGGGTGAATATGTGGAAATCCGAAGACGGCGGCGTTACCTGGGCGCTGCTCACCCACTGGCGCGGCTCCGACGCCCCTCCCGGCATTCCCGTGGTACACGCCGACAAACACTGCCTGCTCTGGAGCGGAAACACCCTGTTTCAGGGCTGCGACGGCGGCATTTATAAAACCGGCAACAACGGCGCCTCCTGGACCGATATCAGCAGCAATCTCGCGATCAGCCAGATGTACCGCCTCGGCGTATCGCAGTCGGACAGCAAAGTGATCTGCGGCCTGCAGGACAACGGCACCAAATTGCGCGGCAATACCGGCAGCTGGACCGACAATATCGGCGGCGACGGGATGGAGTGTTTTATCCATCCCACGAATTCCAATATCATGTACGGGGAATTCCAATATGGCGAGATCCGGCGCTCCATTAACGGCGGCGCCAGCTGGAGCAATATCCACAATAATCTGCCCGACGACTTTGAAGGCGCCTGGATCACACCCTATCTCATGGACCCTAATTCGCCCACTACGATTTATGTCGGTTACAACGACGTATACAAAAGCACAAACCAGGGAAATTCCTGGACGGCTGTTTCTTCCGGCCTCAGTCCCAACAACAAACTGCGTTTTATCGCGGTGGCGCCCACCAACAGCCAGGTCATTTACGCCTCCGACGGTTATGCCATCTGGAAAACCACGGATGGCGGCGCTAATTGGAACGCGGTCAACGGAAACCTGCCCAACAGCCTGATCACTTACCTGAGCGTTCATCCGGAAAATGCTGATCACGTCTTCGTCACGTTCGGCGGTTACACTTCGGGTCGCAAGGTTTATCGCTCTACAAGCGGCGGAACCACCTGGACCAACCTTTCCGGTACCCTGCCGAACCTGCCGGCCAACTGCGTGCTGGTACAACCCAACAGCAACGGCGTGTTGTACGCGGGCATGGACGTGGGCGTATACCGGCTCGAACCCGGCGCGCAGGATTGGACCTTGTTCAACGCCGGCCTGCCCAATGTGCCGGTTACCGAACTGGAAATCCGGCGCAATACCAACAAAATACTCGCATCCACGTATGGCCGCGGCCTCTGGGAATCGGATCTGCAACCGCTCACCGATCCCTGCAATGCGCCGGCGAACCTCACTGCCACCGGCATTGGGCCACGTCTGGCCACCCTACAATGGGACGCGGTCAATACCGCTACCGCTTACACGCTTGAACTGCGTGAATCCGGCGTCCCGGCATGGACTACCTTTTCGGACCTTCAGGATATTTCCCGCCAGTTTTTCCATTTTAAACCCTGCACCAACTACGAGTTCCGCGTCCAGCCGTTTTGTCCGGGTATTAAAGGCGCTGTTTCGGCTACCCAATCTTTTACCACGACAGGATGCAGCGATTACTGCCTTTCGTTTGGCCAGGGCGCCGACCCCGCCCCCGCGTCGCAGGCAGACGAGTGGATTGGAAAAGTCAGCATCGGCACCCTGGACAACAGCTCCGGCAACGACTGGGGTTATGCCGATTATACCGCCCTTGCTACGGACCTGACCCGCGGGAATGTTTACGACGTTTTCCTCGAGCCGGGTTTCCCCGATTCAGGTCGGATGGAAACCTGGTCGGTATGGATCGATTTTAACAGAAACAATGATTTTTCCGACGCCGGCGAGCTGGTATTCACCCATCCGGGCAGTACAGGCGCGGTGAGCGGCCCCATTGCCATTCCCCCGTCGGCCAAAGCGGGAAATACCCGCATGCGGGTCAGTATGAAATTCTCCACGCCTGCCCAGCCCTGCGAAACGGTTCTTTTCGGCGGTGAAACGGAAGATTACACCATTAATGTTCTGACCGCCCCGCCAGCGCTGACGCTAGACCCTGCCAACCTGCATTTCCCGGACAGCGGAGCCTCGAAAACAATTGTTCTGAACACGAACTGCGACTGGAGTGTCGACGATGTGCCGGCCTGGCTCACCGTTGATCCCGCATCTGGCAGTGCCGGCGACTCGGCAGTCACCATTACGGCCACCGCCAACAGCAGCGTGGATACCTTATTGGCTACCCTCATTTTTTCCGGCTGCGACGGGCAAATCGTCCGCCACCTTTCAGTCGCACAGGATGCAGCGCCCCCGGCGCTGGCACTGGATCCTGTCCAACTGGAATTCGGCGCACCGGGCGAAACCCAAACCATCACCGTAAACACCAATTGCGTATGGAGCATCCCGGACGTTCCGGACTGGCTCACGGTTGATCCGGCTTCCGGGAGTGCCGGCACAACGACACTGTCTATTACTGCCGCCGCGAATGGCAGCCTCGATCCGCAATCCGGCATGCTGGTCTTTTCCGGTTGCGCCGGTCAAATAGTCCAAACCCTCGGCGTATGGCAAAGCGGGGCGGCCCCGGTATTGAGCGTCAGCCCTGCAAATCTCGGTTTTCCAGCCGCCGGCGAGTCGAAAACACTGACATTGAGTACAAATTGCGACTGGACGATCGGCGGAATTCCTGCCTGGCTTAGTGTTGAGCCCGATTCAGGTACTGCCGGAATCATCGAGATCACTGTTACCGCTGCCGCTAACAGCAGCCTTGATCCGCAATCGGCCGGTTTGCTATTTTCCGGCTGCAGCGGGCAGGCAGAACAAACTATTTCAGTGTCGCAATTCGGCACCGCTCCCGTGCTTTCCCTCGACCCGCCGGGCCTGGATTTTCCGGCAGCCGGCGAATCGAAAAACATTCTTTTAAATACCAACTGCGCCTGGTTGGTGGGTGATCTCCCGGCCTGGCTTACGATAGAGCCCGATTCCGGCAGCGCCGGCGCTACCGTCGTCACCATCACGGCCATTTCAAACGCCAGCGTCGACGTATTGATCGCCAGCCTGCCGTTTTCTGGCTGCGACGGACAAATTGTTCAAAATCTGAGCGTCACACAGGGTGCGGCCGCCCCGGTATTGACGCTTGATCCGGGCAGCCTGGATTTTCCGGCAGCCGGCGAAACGAAGACGATAACCCTGCAAACCAATTGCGACTGGGCTGTCACGGATGTGCCGGCCTGGCTTCAGGTCGATCCGGTTGCCGGTGGCTCTGGCGTAGTGACGATCGATATTTCAGCCGGCGCAAACGACAGCATAGTGCCTTTATTTGCTGAACTGTTGTTTTCGGGTTGCGACGGATTGGCCAGCCAGTCGCTTGGCATAGTGCAGGCGGCCGCGCCGGTGGTTTTCCAGATCGACCCAATGACGTTTGAGGTTGAATACATGGCCAGCTGCATCAGCCTGTTTTTATCGGCCAACACCTCCTGGACCGCTTCAACTGTATCGCCCTGGATCACATCGATTACGCCTTCGGGCAGCGACGGAAGCGAGGCAGTTGAAATTTGTTTTGCAGAAAATACCGATACGGCAGGTCGCAGCGCGGCGATATGGTTTTATCCCGCGGGCGCGGATTCCGCAAATGTGCTGATCGTACAAAAGCCGAAAACGGTGGGTCTTCCCTACACAGGCGTCTTGAGCGGCAACGGCGTTCGGTGTATGCCCAATCCGGCCCGGTATTCCACCCTGTTTTATCTCCGGGCAGATAAAGCCCAGACCATTCAACTCGACGTTTTGAACCCCGGTGGCCAACTCGTGTATTCCACGGGAAAGAAAATAGTGTCAGAGGGGGAAAACATTATTCCCTGGCAGGCCGGTGATTTACCCGCGGGTCACTATCATTTTCGCTGCCTGTTTGAAAAAGAAACGGTCACCGGAAAAGTTGTGCTAATCCGGTGACCAGTGTTTGTATGAAGTAACGGAGTCTTAACCTTGCTTGGTCGCAACAAACAATCGCGCGCGCAGCGGCACTTTCAGATCGGTGGCGCCGAAACGTTCGGTCAGGCGGGCGCTCAGCTCTTGTTTCAGGGGTTGCAGCAACGTTTCGTCGCGTTCGGTGATGGCTGTCAGGGCAGGGGTGCCTTCGAGCAGGCCTTGCGCTGCTGCTTCCGCCGTGGCAGCGTAACCGGTTAGCGAGATGAGCATGGAATACATTTCTTCGAAGCCACCAAGCGACAGCTCGTGGTGGATGAGGCGCTCGTCGTGATAGGAAAAAGGAATTTGGTAGAACGCGGGCGTGTCTGTGGGGAAAAAGTGTTCGAGCGTCCGGTGGGCCAGTTCGGCGGCCGGGTTGTTGTCCCGGTTATCCCAGGTCAGGCCGATCAGCATGCCGCCTGGTTTGAGCACGCGCAAGGCTTCCGCGTATGATTTGGGGCGGTCGCTGTAAAACATGACGCCGAACTGGCTGACGATACAGTTAAAGCTGTTGTCCGGATAAGGCAGCGTGACGGCATCCACCAAATCCCAACGGATAGCGGGTTCGTCTTTGAGTTCCTTGCTGGCAAAGGAAAGCATGGCAGGGTTCACGTCGGTGGCGGTGATCTCCGAAATTCCCCGCAGGGATTGTTGCAAATGACGGGTGAGGCGCCCGGTGCCGCAGGCGAGTTCCAGCACTTTGCGCGGGCGCAGGGCGCTGATGCGTTCGGCCAGGTTACGGGCGAATGGTTCGAAAAAAAGCGGGCCGAGACAAGCGTCGTAATTGGCGGGAATATTACCCGAAAAAGAAACGGATGGCTGTTGAGCGATCATTTGGTAAAATTTTTAGTGAATAAGCGGGGCAAAGATGGGGCTGTGACCGGGGCGCCGGTTTTGCTCAGAAGTCCAGCCTGTTTGCTGAAAGGTTCTTTATGCGGTTTGCAAACGCGTGGCGGCCGGGGATATGCCATACCGTTCGCGAAATACCCGGCTGAAGTGCGACAAGTTTTCAAAGCCCGATTCAAAAGCTACTTCGCTCACCGATTTTTCGCTGACGGTCAACAAGGTGCGCGCATGTTCCAGGCGTTTGGCCAGCAGCCATTTTCCCGGCGTGGTTTGAAAAGTTTTTTGAAAATCGCGTTTAAACGCCGATAAACTCCGGTTGCAGAGTTGCGCGTATGCTTCGAGGGGAAGGTTGTAGCAGAAATTTTCTTCCATGATCGAACGCAGGGAAGCGCCTGCCCCCTCCCGTATCAGGGAATACCAGTAGTCTATGAATGCGCGGTTGCGGGGGTTGCCGGCTATGTTGAGCAGCAGCTCGCGGAATTTGAGTTCGAGCAACATTTTTTCCGGCGGCTGCATCCGGGTGAAGTAGGGTAGCATGGACTGTAAAAACGCCGTCAGGGTGTTGTCCATTTCCAGGCGTATTACCGGTTGGGTATCAGCGGCCGGCCAGCTGCCTGGCTTTAATAAAGGGCGCAGGGTTTCGATGATGAACGCATCGGGCAAAAAGAACACGATGACGCAAAAGCTGCTGTCGAAAAATTGTTCCACGAAATTGCCGCCTTTTCGAACAAACGCGCTGTCACCGGCCTTCATTTCAAAGGCTGCGGATGACGTATGCCAGATCTTTTTACCTTCCAGTACGAATAAAATGTAGTTGTACTGCGACCAGAGCGATTGAACGCGGTGCTGCAAAGGGCAGTTAAATTCGGTCACCAGACCGGGGTCGCACTCCAACTGGCGATACTTCAGGGGATCGGCGAGAACGACCTCGTAAAAGTTGTAGATAGGGGGGAAAGTTTTCATAGCGGGTACAAATGTACCGATTTTCAAAAAAGTTTGCACTTATTCCTTCAACTCCACTGCCCGTTTTTTATCCCAGCCCAAATAAGCTATTCCCCGGTCAAAAAGCCCGTACACCACCGGCACGAAGATCAGCGACAGGAACATCGACGAGGTCAGGCCGCCGATGATCGACCAGGCCAGGCCCACTTTCCAGGCGGAACCCACGTTGGAGGAGAGGGCCAGGGGCAGCAGGCCGATCACCATCGCGATATTGGTCATCAGCACGGGGCGGAAGCGCATTTTGGTGGCCTGCAACAGGGCGTGGGTGAGGCCTATGCCCTGCTGTTTGAGGTGATTGGC
>JAKLJF010000030.1:0-9487 GCA_023151335.1 Thermoanaerobaculia bacterium
TTCTAAAGCGTTTAAAGCCTTTAACTTTGCCTTAAAACAAACACGATTTTAAAATATTGATTATCAATATTTTAAAATCGTGTTTGTTTTATCTGGTACATACTACGGTACATACTGGATTTACATGCTGCGCTCTTACCTTGCCACTTTCTGTTTCAAGGCAAGAACCTCTGTTTGGAGCTCAAATACCTGCTTCAACAGCCCCACTTTCTCCAGATTCAAGGCGCTTATAGTCTCGTGCGCCTCGATGAGTTTGGTCTGCAACTCGATGATCTTGTTGCGAAACTCTTCTTTTCCCTCCACCGCTGCTGAAAGAATTTCTTCGGGTTTCACTTTTACGAACGTTCCGAAGTAGCCTCTTTCAAGGTCCATATATTGGTAAAGCGCCGCTGTAACTTTTTCAAAACGTTTTCGGGAAGTGCCCTTTTCCGCCAGCACGATATCCGACTGGAATATCTCCTCCCCTCTCTTGAAGCCGTTGGGAAAATCCGGCTCCATCTTCTCATGCAGCACCTGGGCCAGGTCGCGGGTACTCAATCCCATGTCGGCTTCACGCCACTGTTTAAGTTTTTCGTGTGCTTTCATCGAAAAAAATCTTTTAAAGCTTGACAAATCCAAAATGCCGCTTATATTTGCAGCATCGAAGTTTAATCGAAAGTTTATCACTTGGTTTTTAGAATTAACATCAGATCATGACCGAACACGAAATCTTATCGCACTACCTCAACACCATTTACGACTCGCAAAGCGAGATGTGCAAAGCGCTGGGTCTCGACAAAAAGTCGCAGCCCCGGTTCAGCCAGGCCTTCAAGGGGGAGAAACACTCCTTCGCATTGATCCTCCGGATTTGTGAGGAGAAGCGGGTAATATCCAGGTTTTTCTTGCAGGGAATAGCACAAATATTCAAAAAAAAGGATGAAGAAATAATCGCATTGCGAAAAAAACTAATCGAAAAGAATTGCGAAGTAGATCGAATAGCATCTCTCTTCCAGGCTTTCATGTCAAAATTTCAATCCGATGATCACGCTGAGCCAGCAAGAAATACAGCACATTGAAGACCAGTTTGCAGCGGCTATGTTCAAGGCCTACGAGAAGGTGCAGGGAAGTATTACGCACGGGCCGCATTGGGTGAGCCATTCCGACGCCATCGAGAAGATGGGCTGGCCGGAGATTCTGCTCAAAAAGGGCGTGAAAAACGGCCACCTCAACCCCATCAAGTTTCAGGGCAAAGGCGGCACCCAATACGACGTGCAGGAACTCAGCGCGTACAAAGAATGGCTCATGGCCGAGCGCCGCGCCAACCGGCTCCACCCGGATTATCTCACCAACACCTTGGCACAATCAACACCTGACAATTATGTTTTTCCTGACCATTCTCAAAAAGGACGCCCGGAGAATCGGCTACCTGGTCGCCGAAAGTCCGTTTCGCGATAGCAAAGAACAAGACGAGCACATCGACATCCGCTTAGACCAGTCCACTGAAGAAGAAGCGGTGCTCGAAGCCACGAAGTTCGTCGAACGGCACAACCTGACCTATTGGGAGGTGCACCGCGTCACACAGGTCGCGGGCTGTCACATCACCAATGGCGATTGGGATTAATTTTTTTGCCCTATCGGTTGCAAATTAGGGGCATATACACGACCATCAGCAGTACACTCAAATAGGCGGTTCCCGCATTCCAGCGGGAGCCGCCAAATTCTCCGCATTTATTATGGCAACATCTGCTACTCGCGCCGTCAAAAACTCGACGCTGGCAACTACGGATTGGGAGCGCGACCATTTTACACTGGCCCACTTGCTCAACATCGACCTGAACCTGCGTCGGGAAGAACTGAAAGACGCCCTGCTCGATTACGAGGACACCCACCCTGGCAACAACCTAGTAGGCAGCAAGGTGTACGAATTCCTGCGGCACTGCCAGAACATCGTCTGGAAACAACTGGCAGAGTTAGCGGTTAGCAAGCCGGCCGAATACGAGTTATGGCGCTCCGGCCAGCGTGGCCATTGGCCCCTGGAGACCAACAACGTCGCCCACGGGATGCTGCTCCGACTCTCCGAAGGCCGGCGGGCCCAACTACACGAGCCGGGCGCCGCCATCGAGCGCACCAAATCCGGGATGCCCGTGATTTCAGATAACATACGCCGCACGGTCCAGAACTGGCGCCGCAAAACCACGGCCGCCTGGGTCACACAAAGCGGCGACACCCTGAAAGGTTTCCCGTTCTTCCTTTCCTGGACGCGCCTCAACCGGGCTGGTGAACCCGATCCAAAAGGCCGGGGAAACGTGGTCGGACTGGTCAATATGGCCTGGATTTTTGGCCCGGAATGGTCCGATGCGACCGGAGAAAATATGGCTGATAATGAGCCAATTGAGGCGGAGCAAGGGGAAAAATTTTCCACAATTCCCCATAATTTAATAAAAACCGTAAAAAAAGAGAAGAATGAAGAGGAGTGGTTTTCCGCTAAAGCGGAAGATGTTTTTAATAAGTCGGCAAAGCCGACAGAAACCGAAATGAAAACCGCCCACCAGCAGGGTACACTCCCCCAGGCATCGGCACAAGAAAATGAACAAAAAATTATTGCGCCTGCCCCGCGCCAAGTGGGGGCTCCCCCGCCCGAAGCGGTGCCGGGGCCCGCTGCCGGGGGCGGCGCGCTGGCACGGGCGGCCGCGCTATGGCAATTCCTGCTGGCGCGCGTTTACCTGCCGCTTTTGGGCATCGGCCGGATCCGGCATAGTTCTGAAAATGCCTACCTGAAGGATCATTTCATGTCCTACACTACCCAGAAATGCGTGGAATTGCTGATCGAAAACCTGCATTCCGCTCGAAATGCGGGCGATGCTACACTGGAAGAGGCCGAAATGCGGCTCCGCGATGCCATCGAATGCCAGGCCAAATACCTGGAAGACAACCCCGAAACCTGGGTACTGACGCCTGAAAAGTTCCTGCGTCCCGACAAGCCACACGGCACCCTGCTGAGCGCCCTGCGATTGTTCGTGAAGGAACGGCACACCCCACATTTGCCGCCCGAAAATCAGGAAAACGAGCCCGTCCGCGAGCGCAAAAACCGACTGTACGCCCTACTGCTTTCCCTGGGCGCCAACCGCACCCACCCCGGCACGTTCTCCCGTTGGTATTCCGAATACGGTCCGCAGCACCTGGAGGCCTGCCTGACCTACATGGCCCAGCAAGCCGAACGCCGGCGCCAGGCCGGAAAGCCGCCCAAACGCGAGTTCGACAGCAACCGGGGCGGCGCTTCGGCCTATTTCGCCAGCCTGATCGCCCGTTTCGACAGCCAGGGCGTACAACGCGAACTGGAACTTTCAGAACGGCAAAAGATCAAAAATGCGCTCTGGGATAAGGTCTTCGCTATGCAAGCCGGGCAGTCCACTCCGGAACTGGATCAGCTTCGGGTGGAAATGTCGGTGATCTACCACCGCATGTGCGCGGAGCCGGATTTCCGCGACGCTACCCTGCGCGACACCAACGCTTTTTTCCAAATGCGGATCGAGAACTACACCACGCCGACTTTCATCGTGCTCGCGCACCACGTCCTTCAACAGCAAAACAAGCAATCATGCTAACCGCTACCGCCACCCGCCGCCCGCCCCGGAAACGCCGCAAAACCCGCTGGCAATACGGTCCGGAATCCGAGCTCAAAATGCTGGTGTTCGCCGGCGAGCGCTGGCTCGCGCCGCTGTACTCGCACGATGTACCCAACAAGGCTATCGCCAGGGGAACGCGGGCGGAATATTCCGCTGCACAAAAAATCGAGCGGCTCCAGCAGTTGTTCGCCAAAGGCGGCACCCGGGGAAATGCGTTCAGCCCGCTGGCCGTCACCTTTGCGGTGATTTTGCCCAATTTCGGGAAAATGAGCGACGTGGTGTCGCGCTGGTCGCCGCATTCCGGTTGGCAAGCAGCGCAGCGAAAAGCGCCCTCCCCGCTTCCGAAATGCGAGTGGCGCTTGTGGTTGGCCGGCAGCCCGAATTACACGTTCCGGGCCGATCCCCAATGCGGCGAGTTCCGGCAATTTGCGGCGGATTTTGCGGCGAGTAAGCCGGATCTCGTTGCCCGCTTTGCCGATCCTCAGTCCGGCGAGTTGCCGCATTCCTTCCTGGTTACGGCTTACCTGGGCGAGGTTGCCCGGCGATTACAAGCCAAACAGAAATACATCCGCGCCTATATCTATCACGGCGAATCCACACAACCCGTTTTGCGCGTCGATCTGGCTTCTGGCCGCTTATGTGGCATTGGCCAGGGCGGCGGCTGGGTCTCACCCGAATTTTTCTTTACGCATTAATCCCGCCTGACCCATGCGCGATCAACGGCCCAACTCTTCCCGCGAATACCAGCCCAAAATGCGGCAAAATCCGGCCCAAATGCGGGAAGATGCCGGCATGTCGCAATATGTATTCGGCAAAATTCCGCCGCAAGCTTTGTCGCTGGAGGAAGCCGTCTTGGGCGCGCTGATGCTGGACCGAGAAGCGCCTGCCATTGTTTCGGATTTGCTGACCCCCGAGGCATTTTACACCACTGCGCACCAGGCGATTTACCACGCCATAATGCGGCTGCATGAGCGGCAAAATCCGGTGGATTTGCTGACCGTGACCGAGGAATTGCGCAAATGCGGCGAGTTGGAAAATGCCGGCGGCAGTTATTACCTGGTGGAACTGACCAACCGGGTAGCCTCGGCAGCCAACATCGAGTACCACAGCCGCATTATCCAGCAAAAACATATCCAACGGCAGATCATCGCCACCGGCGCCAAAATGGTGAAGGAGGGCTATGAAGACACCATCGACTGTTTCGATGCCCTCCAAAATGCAGAGCAGGGTTTGTTTGCCATTACGCAAAATACCCTGTCCCGTGCCAGCACCAAGGTCGGATCCATCGCATTCTCTACCTTCAAGCAGATCGAGCAGAATGTCTTGAAAGCACGGGCGGGGACCGGCATTACCGGAAAACCCTCCGGAATTGCGGAGGTGGATGCCCTGACCGGCGGGTGGCATGATTCCGATCTGGTGATCCTGGCTGCACGGCCGGGTATGGGCAAAACCGGTTTCGCGCTATCGGCAGCCATAAATGCGGCGAAATGCGGTATTCCAGTCGCATTTTTCAGTTTGGAAATGGCCAATACACAATTGGTTATGCGCATGATGGCCATGCTGGGCGAGGTCAACGGTCAGAAAATGCGGAACGGCAAATTCTCAGACGAGGATTTGATGGATTTGGTTGGCACCGCTGACCAACTGGAAAACCTGCCCATTTACCTGGACGATACCCCCGGTATCAGCATCCCGGAAATGCGGGCCAAATGCCGGCGGCTCAAGCGGCAACACGATATCCAATTGGTCATTGTTGATTACCTGCAACTGATGACGCTATCGCCTGGCGGGCAGGAAAACAAAAACGGCAACCGGGAGCAGGAGGTATCTGGTATCAGCCGGGCGCTGAAAGGCCTGGCCAAAGAACTGAATGTGCCGGTGATCGCATTATCACAATTGAGCCGGGCTGTGGAAACACGCGGTGGCGCAAAGCGTCCGCAACTCTCCGACTTGCGTGACAGCGGAGCGGTGGAGCAGGATGCAGACATTGTGTCGTTCATCTACCGGCCGGAATACTATGATATTGTTGAAGACGAATCCGGCAAATCGCTTTTGGGAATAGCCGAAATCATTTTTGCCAAAAACAGGCACGGGGATACCGACACCGTAAAAGTGAAATTCGAGAAACAATTTACCCGCTTTTCTTCCCTCGAATGCGATCAGTTTTCTTATGTCCCGATAGTTGCAAATGCGGTGCATAATGCGGTGGGTGCGCCTAAAAATGCGGCTGGTTTGGGCGGCGACGCCGCATTTCCCAATACTCCACCGCCCTACGGCGGAGTAAAACCTACCAGCCGTAACGATCAGGACATTCCATTTTAAAACATCCCAGATATGACACCACTCCTGGAACAACACCCGGCGGGCCTGCACGTCGCCCGCGCATACGAAGTGCCGGATTATTCCGGCGCGACAGTGCTAAAACGCCGCATTATCCGGCACAAAGCGCCGCATTTCAATCCAACTGACCGCATTTCCCTGCACGTGCTGGACTGGATCGGCCGCGCACAACTCAAACCCGTAGTGCCCTGCGAATGGCTGCACACAAAAGCCCTCCGACTCGCCTTATGCTGCAATCCCTACCCCACCGGCGCCTGCGACCGATGGCTGCTGTGCCGGCCGGATGGTGTGGCTTGCTTCACGGCTGCATCCCCGGAAATCGCTCGTCTGCACTTCTATTCTATCACCGGTAGTCTCCATGCTGCCTAAAAATCCCTGCTATGAACAACCATAAAAAATCACCCCGCTACGCCGTGTCCTGGTGGCTTTGGAACGGCGAAACCTTTGAACGCCACGACCTGGAAGTGGAAGCCGTGGAGATTGCCAAATGCGGCAAGTACCGCTTTTTCCGGACTGCAAATGCGGTGAATAACCCAAAACCCGGCCGGGAATGGCTTATTGCCGAGGGCGGCACGGGGTATGTGCTGGCTTACGGTCCGGATACACAAACCGTACTCAAAATGGCGCGTGGGCGCTTTCAGTTTGAAAAGGAGGGAATACGGGAGGCGGATGTGACTTGTTTTATCCAGGGGCATTTGAACTCCCTGCAACGACACGTAGGCCACTTACCGCATTTCCAACTTCCCGCGCCGCATAAGAACATCATTCCTATCCTTCAAGCGGGTGAAATGCTCCTCGCCCAACTCATCTGAATTCTATGACCTGCATCTCGAAAAATGCGGCGAAGTCGCCGGATTTCCTGCTTATCGACTTGTTTTGCGGCGCCGGCGGTACTTCCACTGGCGCAGAGAAAAGCGGCGTTTGTAAAGTGATCGCCGCGATCAACCACGATTCCCTGGCGATCAAAAGCCACGCGGCCAATCACCGGGGCGTGTTACACCTGACCGAAGATATCCTCCTGGCAGATATTACGCCGATTCAAAATGCCGTCGCTTATTGGAAAATGCGGTACCCCGACGCCGCATTGGTGGTATGGGCCAGTTTGGAGTGCACTAATTTTTCCAATGCGAAAGGGGGCTTGCCCCGCGATGCGGATTCCCGCGCACTCGCCGACGGTCTTTTCCGGTATATCGACGCATTACAGCCGGATTACCTGCTCATCGAGAATGTGGAAGAGTTCATGGCCTGGGGGCCTTGTATCCCAAAGGTGATTCAATGCAAGGACGGAGATTATTGCCCGCTTCACTTCGACCGGAAAAAAGGCAAAATGCGACCCTACCTGGTTCCCGAAAGCCGCAAATCCGGCAAGGACTACGTGCGCTGGGTAAAAAAGGTGCAGTCGCTCGGCTATTGTCACGACTGGCGTTTGCTAAATGCGGCGAATTTCGGTGGCGTGACCATCCGGGAGCGCTATTTCGGCGCATTTTGGCGACCTGGCGCCGCATTTTCCTGGCCGGAACCAACGCACGTAAAACGTCCGGCCGGCGGCAACCTGTTCCGGGAAAAACTGAAACCCTGGAGGCCGGTAGCCGAGGTGCTGGATTTCCCGGATTTGGGCCGCAGCATTTTCGACCGCAAAAAACCGCTGGTGGACCGCACTTTGCGGCGAATTCTGTCGGGTTTGCGGAAATACCATACAAAGCCGTCCGTGATGACCTGCAACTCGCCCGGTTATTGTACCGGCGTCGATCAGCCGGTGGGCGCCGTCACCACTGCCGGTCACAAGGCGCTGATAACGCCCATGCTGCAATCGTACTTTGGCAACGGACAGTGTTCGTCGGTCAAACAACCGGCTCCCACCTGCACGACGAAAGACCGCATGGCCCTGGTCAGTCCGATTTCCTGGATAGACCGGAATTTTATCAGCGGGCGCTCGCAGAGCGTTGCCGAACCGGCAGGTAGCCTACTCACGGTACCAAAGATGAATCTGTGTTCCGCATTCCTGGTCAACCCGCAATTTCAAAGTGCCGGAAGCCCGGTGAGCGCCCCGGCTCCCACTATCATAGCCCGGCAAAAGTCCTATCCCCTTTCGCTGGCTACCCCAGTACTGGATAGCCCACCAAAATGGCAGGAAAATCCCGGCGATTCTCCGGTAATGCGGGAACTAAAGTCGTTCATGCGGGCGCATGGCATTGCCGACATTTACATGCGGATGTTGAAAGTGATCGAATTGAAACGTATCCAGGGCTTTCCCGACCACTATGTTTTATACGGTCCACAACACGAGCAAAAGAAATTCATCGGAAACAGTGTCGAGACGGGTGTGGTAAAAGCCTGGTTTCAGGCGATGTCGGAAGCAAAGCAGGCAAGGTCTCAAAAAGCGTCGTTTTGGACCGTCCCGACGGAAAAATGCGGGGCTAAAAAAGGAATATGGAAAAATCTAAATGCCCATACAGCAATTAAAGAATATTATACGCATAAATAATTTAAAAATACAAACATTTTGTTCTTATTATTAAAGTTTTTGACCTTAAAATACATTTTGTTTTATAGGTTTGCAACCCCGTGTTCATAATCTGAAGTTCCATGCGCACCAAAGTCCGGTTACATCTCGATGAAGAGTTGATCCCCAATTACCCTGAATTGCCCCGTGATCTTATCACCGGGATGAATAGCAGTATATCTGCCAAGATCAAAAGGGCGTATATCACCCTACCCGGCCGGCCACGGCAGGGCGAACTGTTGGATTTGCTCACGTTTGCGGCGGATTTTGGCCTGACGGACCAGGAGAGCGAGTATTTAGCCGATTTCAACAACCAGGTAGAAATACACGAAATTGTCAATTGTAAAGGACTCCTGGAGGTGTATGTGAAAAAAGTGGATTGACAGCACCAGAAAAATCAAAAATAATCCACATATTTGCAACGAAATTTTAAACCACAAAAAAACTTCACCCATGAAAAACCTGTTTATCCTTCTGCCGCTGCTGTGCCTGGCCGTATTGCTGAACGCACAGCAACTGCAACCCGCCACCGTTAAAGCCGTTCATGACGGCGATAGTTTCAAAATCTCTATCGCGGATGCCCAAAAACCCGATAGCGCCGTTTGGGTGCGTCTCTACGGTGTGGATGCGCCGGAAGTACGTTTCCCAGGCGTGATCCCGTTCGACCAACCATACGGCCGCGCCGCTGCCGACAGTGTTCGGAAACTCATCAAAGGCCAAACGGTGCTCGTCAAATACCGGTATTCCGATGTGTACAAGCGATCGGTGTGTGAAATTTTCTTTACCGTGAAAAACCCAGAGCAGGCGACTGATACGCTCGATTTGGCACAGCATATCGTCTCCAAAGGCTGGGCCTGGTACCGGACAGAGCAGAAAAATACCAAGGCAAATAATCTGATGAAAAAGATTCAGGCTTATGCGAAGAACCAGAAGATTGGGCTTTGGGGGGAGAAAGGACGGACTGTGAGGCCGGAGACGTTTCGGAGGAAGTTCAGGATGTAGATGAATGTGGAACTTTAGGAAAAGAGATTAAAAAAGC
>JAKLJF010000030.1:9497-17444 GCA_023151335.1 Thermoanaerobaculia bacterium
CCACTCGACCCCGGTTGCACTTTTAAGAAAAGTGTGATTCCAAGAGTGTTTGATCTTGGTCTAATCGGAAAGAAAGTACAATACTGTCTATTTTTAAAGCGGATTTCTTGCCTATTTCGCTTTCAGTGCTATACTCACTTAGCCAACAATCAAATCCCTGCAAGTCAAACCTTCGCTTTTTATTGAAATGGTTTATTACAATGTACCTGGAGCCCCCAATTTTTCTATAATAAAGGTCGGCATTAGGTGAGTACTCAGAGATGGCGTCAATCGTTTTTGAAAACCCTTGCTGTTCAAAGTAGGCCAAGGTATCGGATATTAATTCTTTCCGTGTCATCTTACTGGGCTATAAATTTGGAAAGTGATTTGATTCTTTCAAAGTACGCAGGCCAGTATTTGGGGTTATCTACCGGGTTGGTATTATCATCATATAGGAAGGCTCGAATAATTTTGCCATCCTGATCTTTTACTACTGCTCCAGGGGTTTCACTAGCAATTTTGAGTAGTTTGGCATCTGTAAGGTCTTTATATTTTGCAAAAACTGGATATTTTTCGTATTCTACCCATTCGGTTGTGCTCCAGCCCAATGGCTTGTACTCACGATTAAAGGCCATCCATTCGTTTTTGTCATTGCGTTCGATGCCGTATGGTAAGTTTATGCGGAAGAAATCGGTTAAGGCCATTTTGCTTTTAATTTTATTTGAACATTAATTTCAACGGTAGTGTATTAATCTAACTCATATCCTTCATCTGTGACGATAGCCACCACCTCAACTCCAACATGAATGCCATACCAGGAATCGGGATTTTGGATAGCTAAATACCATTGCCCTAGGTTGCAACAATTAATCTTTGCAGTCGCTGAGGTTACATGTACTCTGCTTCCCTGAATAGTATATTTAAAGGCTTGTTTAGCAAGGAAATAACCTTGGTTAGAGTAATCCAGCAGGTAGGCATCACAGTAATCTGCCCCAGGAGGTTGGGTGATCAAATTCATAGCGATGTTTAAAGCGGTTGTTGTAGGGTTAAGCCCTGAAACGGCCTTATTAAGATCACCAAGTAGGCGAAATTGCTTCGTCGTAGTCTTTATTTCACTTTCATCCCTGGTCGATGAAATGACATAATACCACTCTACCGTATTCGGAGGAAGACTTACAGGAAGCGCAATCCTGGATTTCCCTCCTTTAAAATCTTCGTTACTCGTGCTGTTCAGATAAAAATTGCTCGGTTCATGCACGGAAATGGCTTTGTATTTCTTCTTTTTAATTGCCGTGGTATTGAAATTTATTTTGGACTCATCTGACGGTAGCCTTTTCACCGTAAAACGCCCCTTCCGGTCCCAACCGCTCGACGTGCTGAAAATGAATTTATAAATGCCTTTTTTATTTACTTTAAACTTACCGCTGGAGATCATTTTAAAATCCATGTTCGAATAAACCGGAAGATTCTCCGGTTCCGTTTTTACTTCCAAATTGATGCTCCCCTTCTCATTTTCAAGGTTACAGTCCATGAAGACCTCATCACCATCTTCAAAAGCATAGTAGAAGGTAGGAAGATCAACCCCTTTTTCATTACCAGCCGCTGTAGTAAGGACATTCAGTACCTGCCCTGGTATTTGAAAGTTAAGGCTGGCTACCGCAATAGGTTCAATTTTTCTTTTTTCTGGGGCGGTTACTGCGGCAGGTGCCAAGGATTCTGAAAAGGACAGCTTAACCACTTTTTGTTTTTGTGATTCAACCGCTACAATCTGTGATTTTTCAATCTTTTCGGAAGTGACGCATTGGAGGTAATGCTCACCTTCTGCCAAATCATATTTTTTAGGTTGGTTTGGTTGAGATTTTCCCATGTTGGTGCCATCAATGGAAACCTCGCATTCTTTATCCGTAACTAAAAGGATGCTTCCAACCTTTTGGGAATAACAATAATCAGATTGCAGAGCTATGCACAGGATGAACTGGGATATTTTTATGTAATAATTCATCTCTTTTAGATTTGGATTCAGTGTTCAAAATTGTTGTCTACATACGAAACTATATAAAAATAATGTCCCTTGCTCGACTTATTGCCTGAGCAAGAGACACCTTTAGTTCTTATTGTAAATGGGCATAAAGGATTTATTTTAAAAGTGCTGTAAAAATAGGAGGAAAACAATCTTTGGACAACATTCCATTCAAAAATCTGCATTTCACACACCTATTTCCCCCAACAAAAAGCGGCTATGCGCTACCGCACAACCGCCGTTTCACCCCATCGCATCAATTTTGGCACACCCGCCTGACAAACGGGCCCCGTGGTACGCGGCCAATCTTACATCGTCGCCGGGAGATATTTTTCAGGCATTTGCCTATTGTTTCTGATTTCGATAGGCTTCCCGGATGGTATGCAGCACCTGTACTTTCCGACCTCGGAACCCGAAGTCAGCCGGGGTAAGTTCCCGCCCGGAGAACTGAGCCAAACCAGCGTAATACCCCACCGCCCGCCGAAAACACCGGCTCTCCTCCATTTTCCTATTCTTCAGCCGCGCCACATCCGCCACCCGCGCCTTAAACCGCCCCATCGCCACGCCCGGCGACAGCCGCTCCTCCGTTTTGCCCCAACGGAAAACGATCACGGTTTTGGAAAGCCCTTCCAAGTCGCACTCTATCACAATCGAATCCAAATCAGGGTTATGTATCGAAACAGTACCCACAATTGGGACAGACGAGCGAACCATCGTTTTTTTTTCAGGGCCACCGGTTGGCGCCGGCACTTCCGGTGGTGTCACAGCCGTATCCGGCTCGATGGCCATCGGTGGCGTTACCGGCAATGCCCCCAATTGGGTATCCACTGGCGATTTGAGAATCGTTCGCTCCGTTTTAGGCGCCACGGCGGGCGCCTGCGCGGCCAGAAGTTCCTGCCGCTGCTTTTCTGCGCCTTCCAGGGCGGCTTGGAACGCGGCGCGCTGGGCTTCGCTCAGTTGCGGGTCGTTGACCCGGCGTTTGAAGGTTTTGATGTGTTCGTCCAATTCGGCGAGTGTCATATCAAACAAATTGAATGGTGGTTTCTAATTCCCGGATCAACAGATCAATCTGGGCTTTATCCCGGATAAAATTCCGGGCAGCCAGCAGGTCGTCTATCAAGGCCCGGATGAAGGTTTCGTCGATGATGAATTTGGTGCCTGGGGTCTGATGTTCAAGGCGTTTGTCCGCTCCACCGCGCTCCCCTCCCGTCAGGTCAAAAAAAAACTGGGCCTGGTGTTTGTCGGCCGTCCAAAGGCCGCTGTTCTCGAACAGCAGGCGGGCGGTTTTCAACACCCGGAGCGATTGGCGCACTTCGTTCAGGTCGCGGTGTTTCAGGGCGAGGTAGATCGCCATTTCGTTTACGCCCTGGTTGCTGGTCACGAACTGGAATACCTCCTGGCAGAGATCGGTTTGCACTTTGGCCAGCAGGTCTTTTTTGGCAGCGTCGCGGATTTCATCCTCCGGCAGCCAGTCGTAGATTTTCGCCCGGACGGTCCACAGGGCATTGTTCAGCCCGTTGCTGATGGTTTTGAAAATCTCGATCAGCGGGCTTTCGCCGTCGGGGTGTTTTTCGTCGAACTTGAGCGCGCGGTACTGCCGCATCCCGTGGCAGATGTGCCACAGAAACATGCCGGCTAAGTAGATCAGGAACATGCCGCTTTTACGCGATTCCTTGCGCGACTCGTAGACGCCCAAGGCGCGGGTGTTGGCCTGATCCACCTGGGTTTGTTGCCCAAGCAGCAGGCTGCTTTGCTGAGCGGCGATGTCGGCCAGGTTTTTTTCCTTTTCGGCCAGGTTGCTGGTTTTCGGCAGGAACTCCGCCTTGCGTTCGCGGCGTTTTTTCTCCAGACCGGCCAGCTGCACATTGATTTGACGGGTTTCCACTTGCGCCCAGTTGGCCCCTACCCCGGCGAGACGTTTCTTGCGGGATTCCAGCCGCCGCTTTTCCTTGTTGATCTCGGCGTCCACTTTCGTACCCCAGGCGGCGCGCTCGCGGTCTTCGGCGGCTTTTTCGGCGTTACGGGCCTTTTCGGCCAGGTTCAGGACCTTGTCGTGCGGAGCCGTGTCCACCACCCTTTCTTCCGGTTTGGCCGTCATACGTTCCACGGCCTCGTGGTTGCCTTCGCGATTGACAATGAAATCCACGGTGCAGATGCCGGCGGTCAGGCAAAGGCACAGGATGCCGATCGTGATGTCCACCCCGGCTACGCGCTGGTTTTCGAGGCTTCGTTTTTCCGCCTTGGGCAGGAAAGCCGCGGCGATCATCCGGGTGCTGAAATGCACGGACACGCCGTTGAGCCGTTGCACCACAAAAGCAATGACCACGGCCACCCACAGTCCGATGCCGGGAAACTGCGGTTCCAGCATCTTTTTCATGCCGTACACGCTCCCCAGCACGACCACGAGGAAGCAAAGAGCGGAAATAAGGGGAGAAAGCAGCAGCCGGAAGCGGCTGTTGAATGCGGCCCAATCTTGTGGGTTCCGACCTGGTGTAATATCCATATTGCCTACTGTTTAATTGTTCGCTTATTCCTGGTAAGCCGGGGTTTCTTTCATAAAGAACCGGCCCACCTGCTCATCCCCGAAATGGTACTGATCCGTGGCGCCCTTCACCCGGTGGATGAAAACCGGGTTTTCCAGGTGGCGCCGGATAATGTCCAGCACTTCTCGTTCGGCTTTCGCAACGGGTCGGATTTCGGCGTTGATCAGTAGTGTCGCCAATTGACGCAGCAGGTAGCCGGGGCCTTGTCGAGTTCGTCGAAGCGTTATCCGGCGGCGCTCGCACTCCTGGTGGATATGCCCCTCAAAGGCTGTTTTGATGTCCTCTGGCACCTCCAAAAGCCCGATCATTTCGGCAATTCCGATTTCGCTCCCCTGCCCTACCATGCCCAGCCGGCTGAGGCGGTAGGCTTTGGGCAGGAATTCCACCACGAAGCGCGTTCGTTTCGTGTGCGCTCCGGCGCGCTCCAGCGCCCGGATTTCAAATAGCCATTTCCCGGTGGTACCGGTGCCGCGTATTTCCAGAAACCGGATGTCCGTCCCCTCGAACGTCCGGTCGGCAAAACGCCCATGTTGTTGTCCCATAGCCATGTTTGAGTGTTGTAATCTGCAAGTTTTTGAGCCTATATAGTGTTGCAACAAAGTTACTTATTTAGTCGCCAAATATGCAACGAATACCGCAAATTTGTTTCTGTAAAATGAAAGATCGCAGGGGAGCCGCTTTTGGCAAGATGTTTTCAAAACTTCGAACGAAAAGTGGCAAATACTCGGAACAAATCCGGCAAACAATTTACACCGATTCGATATATCGGTTTTTTACCGAAACCATGCCGAGACTTTACCGAAAATCTACCGGAACCTTTCCGAAAATTTACCGAAAATATTCCGAAAAAAATGGCCGATAACTCCCTGATAATGAATGGCGAAACAGAGACCTCGGCAGCGATCAACTGACAACGTGGCTTAAAGACCTCGACCGGCATCGCGACGCACTACTTACCGCTATTCGGGAGGGTAGGGTAAAAGTCACCACCACGGCGCGGTTTTCTCAACTTGCCGGGCGCCTGCGCGAAAACGCCAGGGCGTATGCGGACGCGGCCTTCAAAGTGAGCGAGTTGACGACCCAAAAAGTCATCCTGACCAACACCATATATTATTTACTCAAATCCTGCGAGCGCATCGCCGGCCACGCGGACAAGATCGGCGAATTGATGGCCGTGTTGCCCCTCGGCGAAGCCCTCGACGCCAAACCCATCCTGGGCATCCTAATGGACGGCAAGAAGCGGGACACCCTGATCGACAATGGCAAACTGCTTGCCGGATCGTTCGAGGGCAGCTGGCTGGGCAGGATTGAGGTGAACGCCCTGGCGCCCATCCTGGCGGAAGCCGGCATTGATTTCACCGCTTATGCCCACCTCGTAGAAGTGCTGAAAAAACACCTTCCGGAAGAACCTAAAACCCAACTTCCCAATGGCTAAACGTGGCGGCAAAAACTTTAAAATGACCGTCGGGGCGGCGTTGGATGAAGCGCAGGTAGAGATGCCCGTGCTCGAACAAATCCTCAACGGCATCCCGATTGCCGGCGACGATATCCTGGCCGAACTGCTCGACGCTACCTCGGATCGCACGGTGGAACCGGCTTTGCTGGCCGTGGCCGAAATCGTGGCCGCACCTGGCGCTGAAACGACTGAGGCACTGCCTGAAGACCTCGGTGAAGAAACCGGCGCCCAGCCAGAATTCATCGAGCGGGTAGAGGCCATTCGCCAAAAAGGTGCTCGCAGTTTGACGGAAGCCGAAGAAATCGCCAAACGGGAAATGCCCCAAAATACCCCCGAGGCCCCCGCCTTGACCAATGGTAATCCCCCCGTGGAGGCATCGTCAGCCGGCAGCCCGCCGGCTGACGCGCCTCCGCTCACAGCCCTGGATTCTGAACTGAATAGCATTGCCGCCCAGGAATTGGTGGACTGGTATGACATCCTCCAATCCGTGCTGGCGGTGTGGTCTTACGACTTTTTCAGTACGCCCAAGAAGGCCGTGCAGACGGTCGAAGAGTTGTACCCGAAAATCGCCGCCGGCAAAGCGAATCCTGGCGAAAAGGCGCTGTACGAGAAGGCGCAGGAGGCGGTACTCGGTTTCACGAAGCGCAAGACCTCCTTTGCCGAACAGGTAGCCATGAGCGAGGGATTGAAACAGCGCACCGTCCGGCTGTTGGATAAAATCCTCGAAGCGCGGCAGGTGCGTATCCCGCCGGAACTGCTTTTGGGCTTCCTGCTGCTCACCCCGTTGGTGGTGAACGGCGGTAAAATCCTGCTGGAAAAGATCGGCTTCAACAACGCGGACAGTATCCTCGATAAGTTTACCACGTTCGTGAACACCCAGGAGGCCGGCTACTGGAACGACAAACAACCTTCTTCATAACCCCCAGGCCAAACCCCAAAAACCGGCCTCAAAAACCTTTTTTAACCCTTCGCCCATGCAGTCGATATACGATGGACTGGACAACTCAAAAGACCCTAAACAACGGGACTACTGCTCTATGTGTGTGTTCGGCGACTTGGGTAAGGGCAAAAGCACTTTCATCCGGCAACAGGCCAGGTTCTATATCGAGCGCACCCGCGACAAAAAAGTGCCCCGCAAGGTGCTGATCTGCGATCCTTCGCGGGCTACCGCCTTCGACGAGTTCCCGCAGATCACGCTGACCGAACTGAAATATGGCGTGATTAATCCGCAGACGCGCAAGGCCCAGCGTTGGGATCGCGGTATCCGGGTGCTCCGCAACGTGAAATGGAAAGACCCGTCCTGGTTTCAGATTTTGAGCACCTGGTTCCGCAACGGGCTGGTGATCCTGGACGAGAGCCGCAACTACATCCCGCAAAAGAGCGAGATGCCCGAAGAGCAGGTCGAGTTTTTTACGATCCACCGCAACAACTGCATCGACGTGATGGTGGTGAGCCACGACTTTATGAGCATGAACCTGCTGCTGCGCAAGGCCTTCCGCATCTATATCGTGTTCCGAACCGGCGACAAGCCCAACCACGAAGCCTGGTTCACGGTCCGAACCCTGCCCGAGGAGTTGTACGCAATCTGGAGCACATTGCAGCGGTTGCGCAGTCCGGCGGCAAAGATGTCGCCCTTCGTACTGTTCGACCGGGAGACGGGACGCACCAAACTATACGCGGACCTCGACAAACTGGAAATACTGGTGCCGGACCCGGAAAACCCGACCCTGATGAAGAGTGTACCATATCAACCCACAAATAAATCTTTTACCAAAAATACTTGACCATGCCTACCGATCCAACACCTGAAATAACGGCCTCCGCTCCGCCGGTGGAAGAAAAAGCCTACATCCAACTGCCTTTGGAGGATTGGACCGACGATGAAGTGATCGTCTTTTACGATAGCCATTTGGCAGCCAAAGCCGTCAGCGACCTTTCGGCAAAGGAGC
>JAKLJF010000310.1 GCA_023151335.1 Thermoanaerobaculia bacterium
ACAACACCCCGAAAAAAACGGCCGGTGATGGCAAATCAAAAGGAACGATTGAGTTTGTATTTGCCAACTATTCGCTGAATACGGTGATCGAGGACAGCGTTTTTAAGGAAGAAGGGAAATAAGTCATCCCCTGCGCTTCACCGACACCGCCTTCGCTTCACGCCGGCCGGCGCCTTCTACCGCCAATTGATACAAGCCGTCGGGCAGATCAGGCAGATTCAGGCGAATGGCATTCGGGCCTGCTGTCAGATGCAGTGGCCATTCCTGCAGGCGGCGGCCATCGGGCGCAAACAGTGCTGCCCCGAGGTCGGTGGCCCGACGGGCATTCAGGCGAAGGATCAAATGTCCGGTAGCCGGATTAGGCGAAACCGACCAGTCGGTCAAAGGATAAACGGGCGTTTCGCCGGCGTCCGACACCCGTGTGACGGTATTCCCGGCGGAGATCAGCCAAAGTTCGGGGTCTATGTTCAATTGCACCACCTCAAAACCCGGGTGCGCCACAAATTGCTGTCCGGAATAAGTGTGGTCCAGAACAATTGTCGTGTCTTCCCCCCCGGCGCCGATCAACAGGATGGGTACCGGCAAGGGAAAAAAGGCCACCGAAGCGGGCATGGAAGTGATCTGATTCAGGATGATCTTTACCTCTTTGGCTGCATCCTGAGACCAAACAGCAGTATACGTGGGGTACCCTTCGCCGGCATACCAGCGGGCGAAATAATCGTCCAGGTCGCGCCCGGAGCTTTGCTCCAGGTGCCGCAGCAGATCGGCGGTACGGGCATAGCCGTAGGCCAGCGCCGGATCGTTCAGGTAAGCCCGGGCGCCGGCAAAAAAGGCGGCATCGCCCAAAATCCAGCGCAATTGATGCAGCACCAGCGCACCCTTGGCATACGACAGCCGGCCGCTGAAAATGCGGTATAAATCGGTCGTATCAGTCACCTGCACCGAGCCGCCGGGCTCGTTGACTACCGCATCCAAACGAATTTGGCGGTACGACAACCAGTATTGGGGCAACAAGCGCTCATAACACAAGCCCGCCATATAGGTCGCAAAACCTTCGTGCAACCAGATGTCTTCCCAGGAGGCGCAGGTCACCAGATCGCCAAACCATTGGTGGGCCAGTTCGTGGGCCAGCAGTTCAAAGTTGAAATTGACGACGAACGACATGGTCTGGTGCTCCATTCCGCCGCCCCATTTGAACTGGGCGTGACCGTATTTTTCCCGGTGAAAAGGGTATGGCCCGAACAGGGAATCGAGCAGCCGCATTTGTGGTGCTATGACCGACAATTCGTTTTGCGCCTGCGCCAGGTTTTCCGGAAACACGTAGTTGACTACCGGAATGCTGTCGCTGCCATTTGGCGCCCGGTCGGTGAACACCGCGTAATCAGTCACCGCCATACACAACAGATAGGCGGCGATGGGATAGCGGGTGCGCCAATGCGCGGTGGTTTGCCCGTTTTGAGTGGTTTCGGATACCAGTACGCCGTTGCTGGCGGGGTGGTTGCCCGCCGGTGCGGTAATAAAAATATCGCAGGAATCGATCTTGTCGTTCAGTTCCTGGTTGCAGGGAAACCAGTCGCGCGCGCCGAATGGCTCCGAAAGCGTCCACAGGATCGGGGCGCCGTTGTGATTGTCGGTTTTGAACGACCCGAAACCCGTTTCGGGCGGTACGCCCTGGTAAAAAATCTCCACCGAATCGGGCACGCCCGCCGGCCGCGGTTGCGGGAAATACAAGGTGAGTTCGTCTGTTCCGTCGCGCTCGAAGTTGATATTCTGGCCGTGCCAGCGCACCTGCTCCACGGTAATGGGATTGGACAAATCCAGCGTCCACCGATCGAGCGGTATCAGGGGGTTGAAGCGGTAAAACACGTGTCCGGTGATGTATTGTATGGCGGGGTCTACCGTCCAGCGGAAACGGCCGTAGGTGATGTCGGCCTGGCTGTCGCCGCCGGCGCGGCCGGTGGCGCGCAGGGGAGACAGTGGAAGGTTGAACGGGAGGGGTTTGCAGCGAAATTCAGGAAAATCGTTACCGGTTTGGGAAAAAAGCAGGGTGCAATGGGTAAATAACAGCGCGAATAAGCGGATTTGTTTCATAGAAAAAATGAAAATGCATTCCGCAAGATAGAGGTGTTTTGGGCAAAACGAATGCAACCCAGCCAGATTTTACAAGGAAATAACAAAGAAAGAATCAATGATGCGTCTTCCCGAAAATGCGCTAAATCTATAACGTCAGGCAACCAATATCTTAGCCATCCACACCGTCAAAAACCCCGCTACGCCCATCCAGAACGTTGCCGTGGCGTACACCCGCAGCGCGGCTTGAACCGGCAGCTGCCCGAACCGCGACACCACCCAGAAATAGGAATCGTTGGCGTGCGACACCAGCATCGAGCCGCTGCCCATAGCCAGGAGGGCGAGCAGGCGGCCGAAGTCATCGTCGAGTCCGAGCGCGGGTAGCAAGGGCGCCAATATACCCGCCGCGGTAATGACCGCGACTGTTGATGAGCCTTGCGCCGTTTTCAGAATAGCCGCCAGCAAAAACGGCGCCCACAGCCCCAGCCCGCTGCCGCTCAGCCAGGCGCCGTACACCGCCCCGGGATCGAGCGTTTTGATCACTTCGCCGAAAGCGCCGCCCGCCGCCGTGACGGCCAGTATGGGCCCGCTTTTTTCAATGGCGCTGTCGAGCAGGGTGTTTACCAGGGTTTTATCCCATTTTTCAAATAAAAACAGGCTGAGCACAATGCCTGTGAGCAAAGCCATCACCGGGTCGCCAAGAAAACGGAGCGTAGCCATAACGCCTTCCGGAACGCCGGCGGGGAAAAAGAGGCTCAGGGATTTAAAGGCTATCAGTGCGATTGGTGTAAGAATGGGTAAAAACGACACGAGTGGCGATGGCAGCCGCTCCGGTCCGGCAACCACCGCATCCGCCGGCAATTCGGGCGCCAGGGCTTGCCATTCCGGCAAACGGCTTTGCCAACGCACCCAAAACCAGGCCACCGCGATGGGTGGTATGGCCGCCAGTGCGCCGGCCAGCATGGCCAGACCGAGATCGACCTGCAAGGCGCCTGCCGCCGCTGATATGCCCGGATGCGGAGGCGTCAGGCAATGCACGGCATAAAGAGCAGTAGCCAGACCTGCCACCAGGCGCAGGTGCATGCCTTTTGCCTGAAACGACAACATCAATACCAGCCCCGACAAAACCACGAAAGCCGAATCGCAAAAAATCGGCAAGCCTGCCGTAAACCCGATCAAAGCCGTCGCCAGTGGTACGTTGGCCGCACCGGTCTTGCCCAATATGTATCGCGCCAGGCTCAGCGTGGCATGGCTGCGATCGAGCAAAGCGCCCAAAGCAGCGCCGAGCAGGATCAGCAACCCTATTTTTTGCAAAGTACCGCCAAAACCCGCCCGCAGGGCGTCGAGCACAGTCGTTGCGTCGAGCCCGGCAAGCAATCCCGTGGCCAGCGCGACCAGCAGCAGTACAAAAAAAGTGTTGAACCGGTAGCGCGAACTGAACAGGATTATGGCTGCTATGCTGCCGGCGAGCAAAATTGTGAAGTACAGCATACGCGGCAATGTAATAAACTTGCCGGGTAAATGACGACTAATGACCCAATGACGTTTTAATGACGCAAAATAACCCACTCATGCGCTTCCTGCTCTTTTTATTCCTCTCCCCTACCCTCTTCTCCGCCAACCTCCCGGCCGGCTTCGTGGAAGTTCCCCTTGCTACAGGCCTTGACCCCACTTCCATGGCGCAGGCGCCCGACGGGCGCATTTTTATTACCGAAAAATACGGCGCGGTACGCATCGTGGAAAACGGCGTATTGCTGCCCGACCCTTTCATCCTGCTACCGGTCGACAACTTCAATGAACGCGGTCTGAGCGGCATCGCCTTCGATCCCGACTTTGGGCAAAACGGGTACGTGTATCTGTACTACACCGTGCCGCTGGCCGGTCAAAACCGCCTGAGCCGGGTACAGGCGCTCGGCAATTTTGCCCTGCCTGGCAGCGAGGAGGTGCTGCTCGAACTGGACCCCATGGCCGGCGCCATACACAACGCCGGCGCCATGGCTTTTGGCCCCGATGGAAAACTGTACCTCGCCGTGGGGGAAGGCGCCGACGGCGCCAAGGCTCCCGCGCTGAACAGCCTTTTGGGCAAGATCCTGCGCCTCAATCCCGACGGCACCATTCCGGATGACAACCCGTTTTACCAGCAAACCAGCGGTATTTACCGCGCCATTTATGCTACCGGGTTGCGCAATCCTTTTTCAATGGCTATTCAACCGGGTACAGGACGCATATTTGCCGGCGACGTAGGCAGCAATTTGTTTGAGGAGATCAACCACATTGAAGCCGGCATGGATTACGGCTGGAACCGCGTGGAAGGCTACCGCACCAACCAAACCGTGCCGGATAACTACCGCGACCCCGTTTACGGCTACATCCACCAGTTCGGCTGTGCCGTGACCGGCGCCGCCTTCTACAACCCTCCGGTAGCGCAGTTTCCGGTCAACTATGTCGGCAAATTCTTCTACGGCGACTACTGCAACACCCGCATCAAATACCTGAACCCGGAAACAGGCCTGGTAGAAGGCACCTTCGCCACGAACATCGACCGCCCCATTGCTTTACTCACCGGTCTGAAAGGCGAACTGTACTACATCTCCCGTGGCGGCATCGGCGGCGGTTCGGAAGGCGATAATACCAGCTCCAATGAAGGGACCCTGTGGCGGGTAGAGTATGTGGGCAACGGTGCGCCCGTCTTCAGCATTCAGCCGAAGCATGTGCTGGTTCCTGCCGGCGAAGACGCCGTTTTCAGTGCCAGTGCCAACGGCGGCCAACCCATCCAATACCGCTGGCAACGCGACGGCCAGGATATTCCCGGCGCAACGGCAAAAGAGCTGACCCTCAGCGCCGTGGCTTTGCCGGATAGCGGCGCCGTGATCCGTTGTATCGCAAAAAACCTGTACGGACAGGTTTCCAGCGCGGAAGCCGTGCTGCGCGTTACGGCCAACCAACGCCCTTTACCCGTGATCCTCGAACCGGCGGCCGGCCAGACCTACGCTGCCGGCGATACGGTTCATTTTTCCGGTTACGTTTTTGATCCCGAAACCGGCGAGCTCGCGGAAGACGAACTCGTATGGCAACTCGAACTGATGCACGACCAGCACGCACACCCGGGTTTGGGACCTCTCGTTGGCGTGGCGTCCGGCTTTTACATCGTACCCCGTGTGGGGGAAACGGACGACAACGTATGGCTCCGCATTCACCTCTCTGCCCGCGATCCCGCCGCACTGAGCGGTACGGCCTACCGCGATATTTTTCCTCAAAAAACGGTTTTAAGCCTCGAAAGCACCCCTGCCGGCTTGCCCATGCGCATCGACGGCAAAACGTATATCACACCGTACAGTATTTCCAGCGTCAAAGGTTTGTTCCACCAGGTACAAGCCCAACCCTTATTTTCAGGCAAAGATACGCTGCGCGTTTTCCAGGGGTGGCAGGACGGGGAAAGGAACGCCAATCGCACCCTTTTTGCCGATGAAACCAAAACCACGCTGCACGCCTTGTATGAAGATATTACTTTATCCGGCACGGGCTTATACGGTTTATACCACATCCTGAACAGCGATACGGCGTTTGAACAATTATTGTTCACGCAGATTGACACTACGGTGAACTTCAACTGGGGCAAACAGCCTCCCGACGCTCGCCTGGGCGCCGAACATTACGCCATCCGCTGGCTCGGCGCCGTGGAGCCGGTTTTTTCCGAGTTGTATTATTTCCACGTCAATTCCGACGACGGTTTCCGGCTTTGGGTGAACGACAGCCTGGTGGCCCAGGCCTGGAAAATCAAAGGCTCCGGCGAGATCAGCGGCTCCATTTATCTGGAAAAGGGGAAGAAGTACGACATCCGGCTCGACTACTTTGAATTCGAAGGGGATGCCTCCGTCAAACTCTCCTGGAGCAGCGCCTCTACGCCAAAAGAGATCATTCCGAAAAAACACCTGTTCCCGCGTTTGCCGGAAAACCCCGATGGCGGCCCCAACGAAAAATTTAAACTGGTACTCGCGCCCAATCCGGTGCATAACCTGCTGACCCTGACCATCGACGCCGATTTTCAGGAAACCTTTCACCTGCAACTGATCGACGCCACCGGCCGGCTTGTGCGAGAGTGGCGCAACCAGCGACTCGAAGCGCCCGGGCAACGTTTGCTCTGGCCGGTAGCTGGTTTACAGGCCGGGATGTATTGGATGGAACTGGAACGAGAAGGA
>JAKLJF010000311.1 GCA_023151335.1 Thermoanaerobaculia bacterium
GCTCAATTTTATTATTCTGGCATTCTTTTATACAGAACCGGCCAGCGAGAGCCAGTCGTCCAACCCGCGTACGCTGAAAAAAGTATTGTCCGACATGGTGCAAGTGCTGGGCAACGGGCGCTTCTTTCTGTTCGTATTCGGCCTGCTTGCTTTCCTGGTGCTGGGCTCCAAATACACCTCCGACGGCTCGTTCACCTGGGCGCATATCTGGACTATTTCGGGCTTATGGGTACTGCTCAATTTCGGCTACGATTTCATTCTGAAAAGCAGCGCGCCGGGCGCGCAGGCCTGGTATCTGCAACCCATGCGGCTGGGCGACTGGCGTTTCAGCCTGTTTCTGCTCATCATGTCGGGCTTTTGGACCTGTTTCAATCAACTGTTCTACACCCTGCCGCTGCATATCCGCGATTTCACGGACACTTCCGACGTGCTGGCGGGATTTACATCGTTTCTGAATGGCATCGGATTGAATTCCTTTGCCGCTTCCCTGAGCGGATCGATGGCGAAGGAAGGACAGGTGAATCCCGAGTACATGATCAACTTCAACGCCGGGGCGATCATCGTCTTTCAGGTGCTGGTGTCGTATCTGGTGACCCGCATGAAACCATTCACCACGATTTTCTGGGGCGTGTTGATCACGGTGGTCAGTTTTTCGGTACTGGTGTTCGGCACGACGGGTTGGGTGGTACTCGCCGGCATCCTTATTTTTTCGTTCGGCGAAATGATGGCCAGCCCCAAATCGAAGGAATACACGGGCCGCATCGCGCCGCCCGACAAGGTGGCGATGTACATGGGGTACTTTTACTGGTGCGTGGCGCTCGGCAACCTGTTCGGCGGCATCCTTTCGGGGCAATTGTACGCTCATTTCGGCGTAAAAGGCATCCAACGGCCGGATATCATGTGGGCTATATTTGCCGGACTTGCCCTTTTTTCGGCGCTGGCGGTGTATTTCTACGACCGCGTGATCATAAAAAAAGCCAATTAACATTTGTTATCTCCCACTTGTAATAACTGAAATCGCCGTCTTTCAATTTCCAGACAACCTCTCCTTTCACCGGAATGCGGACACCGTTCATCACGCGCCATTCCGATGCAGGTATATGCCATTTTTCCAGGGTAGCGCCATCGCCGCTGCCCATGTAGCGTTCGGCGTTCATACTGGTAAAATTCCCCTCGGCGTCGAAGGTAAAGATACCCGAGGCTTTCATGCCTTTGTATTCCATAGTGGCTTTGGCGGAAGTCGAATCCACATTTTCCCAGGAAATGTACGGGCTTAGTGCCGCCGAGGGAAACCAGACGATTTCACCCAGGTAACGCAACATGGTACCCTGGTCAATCTTGTCGCCCTTGCCATTTACAATTGGAACCAGCGAAAATGCCTTGATGAGCATATTGCCCTTGCCGCCTGCGTATTTATCGCGTCCGGCCACGGGCAGGCCGGGCGGCATGTGCAGCCGAATGGTCCAAATAAACCCGGGGTGTTCGGTATTGAAATATTGTTCGGCTTCGCCCGGCATCCAGGGGCCGTCCGGTTTGGTGCGCATCAGACCCTTTTGTTTCAGGTGTACGGTTACTGCTTTCGGTTTTCCCACTACGCCCGATTGGGTCAGCCAGTTTTGCACACAGTGCGGCAAACCGGCGAGCATTTCCCGGGTAACAGGCGTTGCTTCAGTTTTGGCAGATTGGGACAGCAATGTCTGAACTTCCTGCCGCACCATGCGGTCAAAACTCCAGTCGCCGTAGGCGGGCAACAGCCCAAGCAATACGATGATATTCGCCACAGTACCCGCTTTGGCATCGGGCCAGTACAGGATGATGAGCAGTTGGGAAACCAGCACGGCGAGCGCGGCGATGACCCACCAACTTTCCTTTTTCAGCAAAAACGCAACACCGGCCCATAAAAATCCCAGGCAGGCCAGCAGCCAAAAGGCGCCGGCTATTTTCGCTCCCGCGGCGGAAAGCGGAATCAGCGTCTGGCCGCTGAGTTGGGAGACGGGAGCCAGTTTCCATTCTTTTACAAAACCCATCAGGTGGATCAGTCCGTGTAGCAAAACGATGACAAGAAAAACGATACGTAGCATGGCGGCACATTAAATTTGGTGTAGCGCAATTTTCAAAACCCAAAGCAAAATATCCAATGGTTTTTAGTCTTACGAAGGAATGACTTTGCTCATCTGCTGTTTCCATGCTTTCCAGCCGGAAAAAACACCCCGAGGCCAAAATATCCGGCCTCACCACCGTCCTGGCAGTGATGAAGATCAACTCCGAATTTTGATAAGAAACGGTTACATACTCCGAACTGACCCGGGACGCGGAGTTCCGGAGCGGCTGCCGCGGTTGCGTGAACTGTTCCATTGTCGAAAGCAAAAACTTCCGGAACTGCCTTTGTACGGCCATGCTATTCGACCCCGAGCGGGTGGCGGAGACGGAAGGAGAGGTATCGGCGGTGATGGTGCATCATTGATGTGAGAAGGACAGGCGCAATGAGTGGGTTAAATGCAATATTATATCTCAAAAAATCGGTGGAAGCCTTTTTTACGAAGCCCTGTCTTTAGTTTTTCATCGTTTGTCCATAATTCCCCATCTAATTCGAGCACAAGAGCAAGAAAGGGGGTGTCGTTTTCGTCCACATCACGGCAAAGCCGGTGTGCTTCAGCATAACTGCCTATGCTGATTATTTCTTCATCAACAAATTCAATGTGGCGTAAAATTTCGTGGAGGTAAAGCAGAATATCTGCTTCCGGACAGTTAATATTTGCTATAATTCGTTCTTTATGTTTAAACAATTCTACAATCAGGTATTTTGCTGCAACAAAACGATGCCCTGATTCCAGCAGCACATCGCGCAGTTTTTCATTATGGGAGCGAAGCCCACGAAACAAAATGTTGGTATCAAGGATTACCGTTCTTCTCATGGATTTTGGCAAGGATACGTGCTTTGTTTTGCTGCCACCAGTCTCGTTTGATTTCTTCACCCAATGTTTCAATATCTTCACCCAAGTTTACTCTTTGGGCAAGATACTCGATGTAAAGGCGATTCAGCAACCGGGCTACGGCATCTTCCTTGAAATGCCGGGCATCTAAGGTTACTTGAATCTTGTCGCCAGTGCGGTTTACGGTGAAGGCTTCCATGTCGCGAAATTTTTACAAAAGTAGGCTATTTTTCGCCGTCTGACAAACTGATTTTGCTTTCTCAAGCGTTCGTGAAGTCTTCTTTCGTACATTTGCTATGTAAAAAAGCCACAATGCAAAAAAGAAAACTCCAGGTCTAATTTTCTGCCACTTTGTCCCATTTATCCAAACGATGATTCTCAAGGTTTTGATTTAAAAATCCACTTTTGGACATGCCCCGCCCCACACTCCTGAACACTTTTTGGGTCAATATTTTAGCGACCGCCACGCTCCTTGGTTCCGTAGTTTTGGTCGTGGCTTATTCCACCTTTTCTGAATCACGGCCAGACGGTTCCACCTTGCTTTATCTTGCTATTACCATTTCCCTGGTACTGTTAATCTTCATGATTATACGACTGCATTTTCTAATTCTGTCGTTAAAAAACGGGAATTGGCCAGGCGTCATCTTAACGGTCATTCAAATCG
Organism: Thermoanaerobaculia bacterium; assembly: GCA_023151335.1. Lineage (GTDB taxonomy): Bacteria > Bacteroidota > Bacteroidia > Chitinophagales > Saprospiraceae > M3007. The sequence goes on from JAKLJF010000311.1 coordinate 3,598, forward strand.
GGTTTTTAGGGTGCTTACTTTATGCCTTTTTAGTTGCCCTGGCGGTATCTGCCGGCATTATTGGGGTGTCGACTAACCCGCCGTATTGAATTACGTTACTTTTGCTCCATCATCTTTCCATCATGGCCCAACCCACACCGTCCACCGTCCACCGTCCGCCGTCCACCGTAACGTTCCACGCCAAACCCCAACCCAGTTTCAACAAAAACTTCGACCTGCTCATCCGCAGCCTGCACGAACTGCGGGCCAGCGGCTACGAAATTTATATCTGCTCCGACAACCCCAAACAGATCGCCCGGCTCCAGGCGATTTTTAAAGAACTAAAGGCCAACCTCGAATGGTACCCCGTGGAAACCGCGTTGTCCGCCGGTTTTATCGACGAAGACCTGAAAATCGCCTGCCTCACCGACCACCAGATATTCCAGCGTTTTCACCCCTACAAACTGCGCACGGGTTTCACCAAAGAGCAGGCCCTCAACGTGCGCCTGATCCGCGAACTGCAACCGGGCGACTTCGTGACCCATATCGACCACGGCATCGGCAAATACTCCGGCCTGCAAAAAATCGAGATCGGCGGCCAGATGCAGGAGGCCGTGCGGCTGGTGTACAAGAACAACGACATCCTGTACGTCAGCATCCATTCGCTGCACAAGATTTCCAAATACATCGGCAGGGAGGGCGAGGCGCCCCAGCTCTCCAAGATCGGCTCCGACGCCTGGAAACAACTCAAAGCCCGAACCAAGAAGAAGATCAAGGACATCGCGGCCGAACTCATTAAACTCTACGCCAAACGCCGCGCCGCGCCCGGCCACGCCTTTCCGCCCGACGGCTACCTGCAAAACGAACTGGAAGCATCCTTTATCTATGAAGACACGCCCGACCAGGTGAAAGCCACCCAGGACGTAAAGATCGACATGGAAAAGGACTACCCCATGGACCGCCTCATCTGCGGCGACGTAGGTTTCGGCAAAACAGAGGTGGCCATCCGCGCCGCTTTCAAAGCCGTGACCGACGGCAAACAGGCCGCCGTGCTGGTGCCTACCACTATCCTGGCCCTGCAACACTGGAAAACCTTTACGGATCGCCTCAAAGATTTTCCCGTCACCGTCGATTACGTGAACCGATTCCGCTCCGCGAAAGATAAAACCGAGATTTTTAAAAAACTGGCCGCCGGCCAGATCGACATCATCATCGGCACGCACGCCCTGCTGAACAAAGAGGTGAAGTTCAAAGACCTGGGTTTGTTGGTGGTAGACGAAGAGCAAAAATTCGGCGTGGCCGCCAAAGAAAAACTGCGCGCCCTGCAGGTAAACGTCGATACGCTCACGCTCACGGCCACGCCCATTCCACGAACGCTGCAATTCAGCCTCATGGCCGCGCGCGACATGAGCATCCTGCGCACCCCGCCGCCCAACCGGCAACCCATCCACACCGAGATCCGCGTGTTCGACGACGACCTGATCAAAGACGCCATTTATTTCGAAATACACCGCGGCGGACAAGTCTTTTTCGTACACAACCGCGTGACCGACCTGCCCAAAATGGTCGAACTCCTGCGCCGCCTCTGTCCCGACGTGGACGTGGCCATGGCCCACGGCCAGATGGAATCGGATCACCTGGAAAAAGTGCTGGTGGAATTCATCGACCGCAAACACGATGTGCTGGTGTGCACCAACATCATCGAAACCGGCCTCGACATCCCCAACGCCAACACCATCATCATCAACCGCGCCGATATGTTCGGCCTCTCCGACCTGCACCAGTTGCGCGGGCGCGTGGGCCGCTCCAACGTGAAAGCATTTTGTTACCTCTTCGCGCCGCCCATGAGCGTGCTCACGCCCGAGGCCCGCAAACGCCTGCGCACCATCGAGGAGTTCAGCGACCTCGGCTCCGGTTTCCAGGTGGCCATGCGCGACCTCGATATCCGCGGTGCGGGCAACCTGCTCGGCGCCGAACAGTCGGGCTTCATCGCCGACATCGGCTACGAAACCTACCAGAAAATCCTCGACGAGGCCATCCAGGAACTCAAGGAAACCGACTTCAAAGACCTGTTCAAGGACGAACTGGCCCGCAAAGGCGCCTACGTGCGCGACGTGACCATCGAAACCGACGTGGAAATGCTCATCCCCGACGAGTACGTCTCAAACACTAACGAGCGCCTCAGCCTTTACACCCAACTCGACGAAATAGAAGACGAAGCCGGCATCGAACGCTTCGCCCAAATGCTCACCGACCGTTTTGGCAAACTGCCCAAACAGGTGAATTTCCTCTTCGAGGGGCTGCGCCTGCGCTGGCTGTGCAAACAACTCGGCTTTGAACGGCTGATCCTGAAAGGTGGCAAATTGCGCTGCTATTTCGTGAGTGACCCGCAGTCGTCGTTCTACGAAACCGAACAATTCCACAAAATCGTGCAGTTTATCGGTGAAAAAGGCCGCATCATGGGCCTGCACCTCAAACAAACCAACAAGGAACTGATCTTTGTGCAGGACGAGGTGCGGGGCATGAAACAGGCGAAAGGGACGCTGGAGACGCTGATAGGGGTGGTCAAGCCGCCGCTACCTGCGCCGGGCGCCGCATCCGGGCCGGGCGAAAACCCGGGATAAGGTCTGATGAGTCGGCTCCTTTTTTTCGTCGGGATTTCATCCGGGA
>JAKLJF010000312.1 GCA_023151335.1 Thermoanaerobaculia bacterium
CAGGTTACATCTTGAAAAATAAGGCTTCTTCCGGCCTGGAATTTTTTTTGTATTTGTCCAATGACTAATGACCCAATGACGCCCAATGACGCAATAACCAGCCCCCCTCACCTAACCTCCCCGATCAGTTTCGCCACTACCCCCGTCCATCCGGTCTGGTGGCTGGCGCCGACGCCCCGCGCGGTATCGCCGTGGAAGTATTCGTAGAAGAGCACCAGGTTGCGGAAATGTGGGTCGCGGGCGTAAATATCCTCCTGGCCGTTGGCCGGTCGCCGGCCGTCGGGGCCGGGTTCGAAAACGGAGATCAGGCGTTCCGACAGGGCGTCCGCCGCCTCGTCGAGACAGATCCAACGGCCCGAACCGGTGGGAAATTCGGCTTGGTAGCCGGTTCCGTAAAAAGCGGAATATTCGCGTAAAGCTTTGATCAACAGGTAATTCATGGGCATCCACACGGGACCGCGCCAGTTGGAGTTGCCGCCGAAAAGGCCGGAGCCGCTCTCGCCGGGTTCGTATTTCAGCCCGAAGGCCTGGCCGTCGATATCCACGGAGTAGCCCGCCTCATGTATTTTGGAGATGGAGCGTATGCCGCCGGGCGACAGGAACTCCCGCTCGTCGAGCATGGCCTGCAACAGCCGGCTCAGGCGTTCCCGCGGGATCAGCGACAACAGCAGGTCGCCGCCGACGGGGTCTTCCTCCAGCACCAGGTATTGCCCATTGTCGGTCCGGTAGCGCTGGAACCAGCGCAGGCGTGTGGTGAAATCCGGCAGATTTTCGAGGTATGCTTTCGGCAGCCGGTACACGGCAAACAGCGTGGACAGGCCCACCAGGGAACGCACTTTCAGGGGAATATACCGGCCGTCGGCCAGCGCCAGGATGTCGTAGAAGAAGCCCTCCTGTTCGTCCCAGGCGCCCATCCAGTCATGGCCGATGCGGTTCAGGCTTTCGGCGATGTATACGAAGTGTTCGAAAAACTTGGTGGCCACGTCTTCAAAGCTCGGGTCATGCTGGGCGATTTCGAGGGCCATTTCGAGCATGTTCAGGCAGTACATGGCCATCCAGGCCGTACCGTCGGCCTGTTCGAGGTAACCGCCGCCGGGTATCTGGTTGGAGCGGTCGAAGACGCCGATATTGTCGAGCCCCAGGAAACCGCCTTCGAAGACGTTGTTTCCCTTGTGGTCTTTGCGGTTGACCCACCAGGTAAAGTTGATGAGCAGTTTCTGGAACACGCGTTTCAGGAAATCGACGTCGCCGGCGCCGGTTTTGTCTTTTTCCATTTTATACACCTGCAGGCACGACCAGGCGTGTACCGGCGGATTGACGTCGCCGAAGGCCCATTCGTAGGCAGGCAGCTGGCCGTTGGGGTGCATATACCACTCGCGCAGAAAGAGGATGAGCTGGTTTTTGGCGAATTGCGGGTCCACCATGGCCAGGGGCACGCAATGGAACGCCAGGTCCCAGGCGGCGTACCAGGGGTATTCCCACTTGTCGGGCATGGAGATGATGTCTTCGTTGTTGAGGCTGCGCCAGTGGCTGTTGCGACCGGTTTTGCGGCTTTCCGGCGGCGCGAGCTGGCCGGGGTCGCCGTCGAGCCAGCGCGGCATGTCGATGTTGAAATACTGCTTTGTCCACAACATGCCGGCCAGGGCTTGCCGCTGGATGTTTTGCCGTTCGGGGTCGGTAATGCCGGCAGCGAGGCCCGCGTAAAATTCGTCGGCTTCCTTTTGCCGCTGTTTGAAAACTTTATCGAAATCCTTTCCCAAGGGTGTGGTCAGGGCGGTTTTGGACAAGCGCAGGCGCAGTTCCACCGACTGGCCGCCCTCAACGGTGAAATGATAGAGCGGGGCGAATTTAGTGCCTTCGGTTTTCGTTTCCAGCCAGCTGAAATCCTGGTTGATCACAGCTGTATGGAAGGCGTCTTTTACAAACGGCGTTTCGTTGGGTTGGCCCCAGAGGCGCTCGTGGTTGTTTTCGTTTTCGGTAAACAACAGACGGCCGGGTGTTTGGAAGTAAAAATGGTAATCGCCCATTTTCTCATGCCACAAACGCACTTCCTGATCGCCGGATACGCTGATGCGCGGTTTTTCGTTCATCAGTCCAAACGACCACAGGTTGCGGAACCAGAGGGTGGGCAGCAGCCACAGGTCGGCCGCGTCGGCGCCTCGGTTGTGGGCGGTGATTTTGATCAGCAGGTCGTCGGGGCCGGCTTTGGCGTACTCGGTGAATACATCCCAGTAGCGGTTGTCGTCGAAAATACCGGTGTCCAAAAGTTCGAACTCGGGCTCCTGGCGGCTGCGCCGGCGGTTTTCCTCCAGCAGCCGGGCGTACGGGAATTCGGCCCGCGGGTATTTGTACAGGTGCCGCATCCAGGAATGGGTGGGGGTGCTGTCCAGATAGTAATACAGTTCTTTGACGTCTTCGCCGTGGTTGCCCTCGTTGCCCGTAAGGCCGAAGAGCCGCTCTTTCAGGATCGGGTCCTTGCCGTTCCACAGGCACACAGAAAAGCACAGGCGCTGCCATTCGTCGCTGATGCCGGCGATGCCGTCTTCGCCCCAGCGGTATACCCGCGAGCGGGCGTGGTCGTGCGGGAAAAAATCCCAGGCCGTGCCGCCGGGGGAGTAGTCCTCACGCACGGTGCCCCATTGCCGCTCGGACAGATAGGGCCCCCAGTGCAGCCAGTTTTTTTGTTGGACATAGTGCTCGTCGAGGCGCTTTTGTTCAGCGGTATTGGTCATGTCTTTTTTTCGTTTTAAATACGGGACAAAGGTGCCGTCGTCGCGGTTATTGGAAATTTACCGGGGTAACATTTCGGAAAAAAGCGGGTCGTTTGTTTTTGTCATTTCTATGTAATTAGTCTAAATAAGCATAAAGTTCGGCTTTTCGTGTTTTACATTTGCCCTGAAAACAGTCATCCTTCATTTATCTTCTTTTAATATGAAACATCTTCATTTGTATGCCCCATTTGGCGCGTTGCTGCTCTTCGCTTTTTTCCTCGGTTCCTGTGGAAAAGACAAAAAGCCGCTCGAAATCCCTGCCGCTTATGATGCCTCGGCTTACCAAACCAATACCGCCACCCAATATGCCGTGCGCTCGCAGCTGGAAGCGTTCATCAATGAAGCCAAAAAAGGCCGCGCGGCGGGCGTCACCGTCGACGCCGCTACCCTAAACCAATTGTACACGGCCGGAAATCCGAGCCTGAAATCCATTACCACCGCTTACTACGACGGCCGCCTTTCCGGCGCCAACGGCTGGATACAGGCCCTGAGCGATGCCAGCGGCGGCGCCTATTCGCCCGGCGCGCCCAACGGACAGGGCGGTGTGTTTGAAGGCTATCTGTTTGATGAAAACGGCCTCGAACCGGAACAATTGCTCGATAAAGGGCTCTTTGGCGCGGCCCTGTATCACCACGCCGTTACGCTGATGCAGGACGATATCACGCCGGCCACGGTGGATCAACTGGTGGCTATCTTCGGCGCGCATCCCGATTTTCCGAATACGCCCACGGCGGGTAAAGCCGCTAATCCCGACAAATTCATGGCCAATTACGCCGCCCGCCGCGACAAAAACGATGGGCTTGGCTTTTATTCCCAGGCCAAAAACGTCCTTATCAAATTGCAGGCAGCCGTAAAAGCCGGGGCCGACTACAACGAAGAGCGCGACGAAGCCCTCGCCGCTTTCCGCCAAACCTGGGAAAAGGTGAATTTTGCCACCGTGATCAACTACTGCCACAGCGTCATCAGCCGGCTGAGCGCCACCAATCCCACCGACAGCGAAAAGGCTGCGGCCCTTCATGCCTACGGTGAATGCGTGGGCTTTGTGCACGGCTGGCGCACCCTGCCGCAAACGTACAGACTGATCACCGATGCCGAAATCGACGCCCTGCTGGTGTTGCTGAATGCGCCCTACGACGGTACGCCGACTTCCTATACCTTTGCAACCGACCCGGTGAACCAGTTGTCTAAACTGAGCCAGGTTATTCAGCAACTCAAAACAAAGTACGGTTTCAGCGACCAGGAAGTGGAAGATTTTAAACAGAATTGGGTGGCCGTACAGGGCCGGTAAAGAATTTGAAATATGAAGTCTTTGTCCATCATTTGCCTGCTAACAGGATTTTTTACGTTTTTCCTGCTCGCCCCTGCCTGCGACAACAAATCCGAGCCCAAACCCGATTTCGACCGCAAGGCCATGTTGCAGCACTATGCCGGCAACCTCATCCGGCCGGCCTTTTCCACTTTGCGCGCCCAAACCGCGGCGCTGAAGAACAGTTGGGCAGATTTTAACGCGGCCCCGGACAGCGCCGGCCTGGCCGAACTGCAACAACGCTGGAAATCGGCCTGCGCGGCCTGGCAGTACGCCAATGCCTACAATTTCGGCCCGGCGGGCGAACAAGGTGTACGCAAAAGCCTGGTGGAAGAAATCGGCACTTTCCCGGCCAACACGGTGAAAATAGAGGAATTTATCGCGGCCAACGACGTTTCGCTGAACAACTTCAACCGCGATACCCGCGGTTTTTTTGCGATGGAATACCTGATATATAAAAACACCGGACTGCTTTTCACGGAACCCGGCCGCCGGAATTACCTCGACGCGATCATCACGCACCTGGAGAGCCGGGTAGCCGAAGTGGACGACGCCTGGGCAGCTTACTCTGCCGAATTCGTCGCGGCCAACGGCACCGACGTGGGCAGCTCCAGCTCCCAGCTGTACAACGAGTTCGTGCGCAGTTTTGAAAGTATAAAAAATTTCAAGGTCGGCCTGCCCGCGGGCAAAAGACCGGGCCAGACGGGGCCGGAGCCCCAACTGGTGGAGGGCTACCACTCCAGCCTTACCCTGTTTTTTATGAAACAACACCTCGAAGCCATCGGCAATTTGTACTACGGGCGCAACCTGAGCGGCGCCGACGGAACCGGCTTCAAGGAATACCTCGATTTTGTGGTGGGCGGCCCCCAATTGGTGGCCTCCACCGAGGCGCAATGGCAAAACGTGATCACCGCCCTCTATGCCGTGCCGGTCGATACGCCTTTTGCCGATCTCATCGTTCAGGGGCATCCTTCGGTAGACGCCCTGCACACCGAACTGCAAAAACACACCCGTTATTTTAAAAGCGATATGTCGTCGTTGCTGGGGATTGCGATCACCTACAGCAGTGGGGATGGCGATTGAGGAATATTGAATGAAGAATACGGAATGTCGAATGTAGAAGTAAAAGTGGCAGGCCCGGCTGATCCGGCAATTCAAAAGGACAGGGGTGTGACGTTTACCAAACTTTCAAAGTTTGGTAAACGTGTGCCGCGTTGGCTCGATCAGCCCGTGTCTATCGCCCCGCTCGCCGTATTCCGCATTGTTTTCGGCCTGCTGATGCTGGGCAGCACCATCCGGTTCTGGGCGCTGGGTTGGATAGAAGATCATTACATTCAAAGCAAGGTACAGTTCAAATACTACGGCTTCGAATGGGTGCAACTGTTGCCGCCGGCCGGCATGTATGCCCTGCACGTCGGGATGCTGCTCGGCGCTTTGGGTATAATGCTGGGCTACCGCTACCGCTGGTCGGCGCTGTTGTTTTTCCTGACCTTCACTTACACCGAATTAATAGACCTCACCTACTACCTCAACCACTACTACTTCGTCAGTTGGGTCAGCCTGCTGCTGATCTTTCTGCCGGCCCACCGGTATTTCTCCCTCGACGCACTGCGCAACCCCGGCATGCGCCGTACGGAAACCCCGCGCTGGACCATCCTGATCCTGCAATTCCAGCTGGCCGTGGTGTATGTGTTTGCCGGCCTGGCCAAGATCAACTACGCCTGGCTGATCGATGCCATGCCCCTGCGCATCTGGTTGCCGGCCAACGATACCCTGCCGCTCATCGGGCCGCTGCTGAAATGGCACTACACGCCCTGGCTGTTCAGCTGGGCCGGCATGCTGTACGATTGTACCATCGTGTTTTGGCTCTCGTACCGGCGTACCCGCCCCTGGGCCTACGCCGCCGTTATCTTCTTCCACGTCGTGACCGGCCTGATGTTCCAGATCGGCGTTTTTCCCGCGGTGATGATCGGGGCGACGCTGATCTTTTTTCCGGCAGGATGGCATGAAGGGGTGTTGGAGTGGGTAGGGAGGGGGATGCAGTGGGCCCCACCCCCAGCCCCTCCCCCCAAGGGGAGGGGGGCTCGCCCACACTTTACAAATCTGTCCGGATTTGGGGTGCAAAAAGTAAATTG
>JAKLJF010000313.1 GCA_023151335.1 Thermoanaerobaculia bacterium
CCAGTACATCATGCAGCAAATCTCGATATTGATCGACCAGCATCAAATGTTTGCCAAACGCCATCTCATACTGGCGCAGTTCTTCTTGCGCGGCCTCCGACAAAGCGCAATTATTTATGCCCGCCATCGCTGGATCCAAACCGACCAGAAGCCACGCAGCGTCTTCCAGCCCCCATGACGCCGCCTCCAACCAGACATCATAATCCGGATAAATGCTCACCAGACTATGTGTGGTTTCTTCTGTCTGTTTTAATGCCTGTTCCATTACGCATAAATATGCAACTGCTTGCTTTACCTTTGAAATTCTACGATATACTATGTGTACAAAACAAGAACACTTCAAGCAAGCCCCTTTTCTAAAAACCGGTTACGGTGGCATGCAAACAAGCAGGCAAGATATGGCAGAAAAACAAATTTTAAGCGATCACGTCAGAAAGAAGAAAAAACTCATTCCCCCTTTGTTAAACCTGCCAGGCGGTATGAGTCCTTATTCCTGGGCACAGGAGTTGATGCCGGACCTGCTCTGGCTGGCTCTCTTGCATGAAACACTGGGCATGCACCGTGGAGTCGAATGCGCGATTAAGGTCGTTTCAATCGCCAATGAACTGTGTTCGTGCGAGCCCAAACCCTTTTTCTGCCGGGCCGGATCGTTTTTAAAGCTGTCGGATAAGGAGAAACAGGACTTGGTGCAGACACTGCAGTCTGAAGGATATTTGGGCGATATCCGTAACGGGCTCATGCCCATCTTTCACTTTTTTCCAGAGTGTCCGTTATTGTTTTTGAAGCCTGAAAATGAGCCTCTTCCAAACAAAGAGGACGCAGAAAATCTTCTAAACAGCCTTCTGCCATCCCTGTATGACCGTTATTCCCGGACAGCCGCTTTTACACAGGCAACGGCATTATGCTCCGGTTTCGAACAGGGCAAAATAAAAATTGCCATGGAAAAAGCACCGATTTTTACAGATTTCAATGAAATCGAAAATTATCCGAATACGGAAAAATCAGAACAGGTCGCAGCCTCCCTGCGGGCGGCAATGCCGATGCTTCTTATAGGTGCCGATAAGGATAATGAAACCGCCGATTGGATAGACAGCTTTTGGAAGGAATTATCCGGCTTCGGGGAATGCGAACTGGAAGAACAAATGCAGTATTACGACGAAGAAAATGCGGGTGACGATTTTGAAAAATGTATTTTCCGTTTTTGCAATGCGGCCAGAAGAGAGCTTCAGGAGCGGATCGACAAATGGCACTTTAACCTGAACAATATTGAACTTTACGAAGTGATCGGCGCATTGCTGGCACGGCAGACAACCTTGGCTGTAGATCTCGCGGTTTCCCCCATGATATGGACGCCGCACTCTGCAGCCCTGTTTCACCGCGCCATGGCGGACGTCTACATCACAATCGCCTGGATTTTCAAAGATCCAGTGAAGAGATCGAAACAGTTCGTTGAAGACGGCATCGGCGCTGTCAAACTTGAAATAGAGCATAGAAAAAAAGATCAGGAAAAAAGAGATAATGACGATCCCCGCATCGATGCGATGATTGAGTTTCAGGAGAAATGGGTTTCCTCTCAGCGTATCGCCGATCTGGTCGAAGTCAACCTCGGCTCATGGTCGGGTATTACGACACGTCAGATGGCTATCGAAGCAGATTGCCTTGATTTTTACAATTACGTGTATCAACCGTTTAGCGCCGCAGTTCATTCAGCATGGCCTCATATCAGTGTAAAAAACCTGCAATATTGTTCAAACCCGGCACACAGGCATCATAGAGTGCCTATCAGTGCCGATTATCAGCCCGATCCACACTTTCTTTATCTGGCGGCAAAATATCTGCAAAAAGCCTTTGCAAGATTTGATGAAGAAACAGGTGTAAAAACGGAAGCACCATCGGCTTTTGATTTGCTTTACGAAGATTTATATGGTGCGCCGGAAGATGCGGACGCTATTATCGAAGACGAAAAAGAAGCGTGATATTTCAAGAATTGGCATAGAAGGATGAAACAGTTTAAAGACACACAAAGGGTCGGAGAATTTTGTATAGAAGGAAATTATCTACCAGGAGACTTAAAACTTAACGGATCGGAAACCACGTTAGAATTGCATTCAAAATCCGAGTTGCAAGGTACGCTGGAAAGGCACGGTGATATCCACGGGGTATTGGGCGGTAATGAAAAAGTTTCTTTATTGGACTGCATAACAAGAAACTACAGCAGTAATTATAGCGGGGTTTCTGATGAACGGCGTTTTTCTGCATTTATCTTTCCGCATTATGCTGTATTCGGACCGCTCCACATAAATCGCTCAGAACCAAAAATAACGGCATTGAATTTTGTTATTCAGGATGCGACAGAGCTCTTTTATGATTTTGGAGCTTTTGGGACAATTCTCAATAAAGACCTTGATATAAAATCAACGCTTGAACAGGTACTGTGTCATCCACACCGATAAAACACAAAAGCTGACGCCGGAAGATACGCTCAAATTTCATGAACGCTATGTAGAAAACCTGATTAAATGGTTTGAGATTGATTTATCAGGGCCACGAGTTGTTTTATCGCATCACGCACCAATACCAGGGCCGACAGGATTAAACCGTCATGGGATGAGGGAGATTGAACCAGCATACACGTCCCGAGATATGATCAAAATTATTGATCAGTATCAGCCCGATCTCTGGGTTTACGGCCACACACATCAGCCCAATGATCAGATCTTTGGCAAAACCCGGATAATTTCTAATCCGCGCGGTTATGCCTTCAGGCACGAGCTGTGCGAAGGTTTCGCCCCTTACGGCAAGCCGGTGGAGGTCAAATGAACGACAGCGAAAAAATAAAGCACGAGCAGTGAATGTCACTCTCTGTCCTGCCCTTACTTTACCTCCGTTAAGTATCCTGTCCGACCAGAACAAGGATAGCCATTTTTGTTTTTATGCTTATTAAGCTTGGAATCGTTTTTGCTGCGTGTGAATTTTTTCTGACACATAGGGCATTGAAAAACGTATTTAGGCCCGAAAGAAGAAGATCCTGCTCTTCTGACAGGCCGGGTTGCTCTTCGGATGGGTGTACCGAATGGTTTTATTTTTCTGGATTCGGCAACGGTCGGAGCCAGAACGACAGGTCCGCCCGAGGTCAGTTCAACCTCATAACGCGGCGTAAAGGCCCTGTTCGTCACGCGCGCCCCACGAATACGGTCCGTACGGTAGCTTCTATGTTCCCCATTCTCAACTTTAATGCCGTGCAAAATCACATCACCATTTTGTGTGGATCTCAGGGAATAAGGTTCAATGATAGGAGATGAATGACGGCCTTTATCATCAACATAGTCCAGTTCAACACACAATCTGTTGGCCGCCGCGAAGCGGATTATTTCAAGATGCTGTGCGCCATGCCTTACGGTCAAGCTGCGGCCAGGGCGCTCGCGGATAATCGTTTCGCCGGGCTTTAAAGGGTACGCTGTCGGAATGACCGGCTCGTGTCCATGTTCAATCCACTCAAAAATCGCGGGTAACTCGTTCCAGTAACTTTCAACCGGCGGAAGGTTCGGCAACTGGTGTCCCAGCATACTCGCCCACGAGCCTTCCAGGCTTTCTTTGTGTGATTCAAGATCGGCCAAAACCGGAACGGAAATCCCTTTAAATTCACATTTCTGCCGCAGAATATCGAGAAGAACGCCTGCCGCCGGTTTGATGGTTGAGTTTCTGAACAGATTGACCACATCGTATAAATCGCGGGGGCGGGTTCTTTCCGCCAATGCCCTGAATTTTTCGCCGAACACTTCTTCATAGACGTAGCAAAGCGCCTGAATACCGCCCTCCGGCTCATCCGAATAAGGGTGGTAAACGGGCTGCAGCGCAGGTGACAACACAAGTTTTTCATCGGCTGTCAGATCAAGTTTGATTTTTGGATAGCCGCCTGAGGTCGGCGAAACAGGGCCGCGATAAGAAACTTTCCCCTGGCATGATATTTTTCCGCGCGGATTTGTGTAGATATCAAAGGACAGGCCGTCTTTCGGAACCTCGATCCCCGTCTGTTCATATACCCATTCGGCTATGGTTTCGAATGTGCCGCGCAGGAAATCTTTGTCAATCTGGCTTTCATCGATCAGCGTGAAATCGAGATCCTCGGAAAACCGGTATGTTTCGAAATAGCATTTTTTAAGACAGGTTCCGCCCTTGAACACCCAGTTTTTATTTATTGCCGGATGATTATAGATACCGGCCAGCAGCCACCCCAAGACGTAATCTTTCTCGATAACGTCCGGGCGCAGGCTTACGGTGGCGGCCATGGCCAGAATTTCACGGCGGTCGATCATGGGTTCCTTCCGTTAAGCCCAGGTTTCGGGAATCCAGAGATTCCATTTACTGATCAAACGCGGGCTGGAAATAGCGGGATCAAGCTTGGCGTTTCCGGTTGTCATGCGGTCACGGCAGGGCTGAAGTAAAGCTTCGACGCCTGCTTGTTCTGCCAGAAAACCAAGCCTCTTGAATACGGCACCGTTTCCAAGCCGTGCGGCATAATCAATCAATTGATTTATATCCGATTCTTGATCTTTCAGGTAGGCTTTAAGGCATTCAAAAACATGCGTGATGCCGCCGCCCGTTTCCGGCGTATCGAGCATATCGACAATCGTGCGGTGCTTATCGGAGATGGACAGCTTTGTGCCGCCGCGCCATAGCGTTTTAAGGCCGAACAGATTTTCTTCTTTCGTGTGCTTCAGCGCAAAATCCGTTCCATGATAGGTCTGCGTTTTATGACGCACTTCATGAGTTGTGAAAACGAAGATGCTGCGGAATATTTGTTCCGTGAAATCGTGGTGGCCCGCCGCCGTCCATCCGCCGATATAACAAGGTCCGAAAAGTGAAGGAGCCAGTATCCAAGGGTCTTCGATAACCTGTTGCGTTGTAAGGGCGTCCAGCGGCACAGGTGCGTAAAGACCGGGACCGACCCGCGCCAGCCAGCCTTGATGCGTCCAGCGGGCCAGCATTTTGGCAGCGTCCTGCCTTTCAAGGTCAAGTGCCTCCGCAGCGTCATCAATAGACACCAGCCTTCCTGCCGCCTGCAAAACAGTGGAAAGCCGCGCCCGGCCTTGACTTATAGAAGTTTCCTGTTCCATTGCTATACTATTGCTCCGTTTTTTCACGAAAAACGTGAATTTATAGATTAATAATATAGTAAAAACCTTACGATTGCACGAACAATAGCTATACTATCGATCCATTTTTTCACGAAAAATGTGAATTTATGGATCAGTAATATAGCAGAGTTAACGCAAGTAGGGGGAGGATCGGTTTAAATTTTCGCCGATAAGGGTACTCACAGTACCGTTACAGCAACAAATTTAAACCCTGAGGCCTGACGCCGATGCACCACTTATTTTCGCTTGTTTTCGAAGGGGTTGTAAGGAATTTGCTTCCGGATTGCTTCCAAATCCGATGCAGGGTATCGATCTGCATCGCATCGAAACACCAATTAAGTCATTGAAATATAAAGAAAAAAATTGGTTGCGGGAGTAGGATTTGAACCTACGACCTTCAGGTTATGAGCCTGACGAGCTACCGGGCTGCTCCACCCCGCGATAAACCGAGTGAGAGTGCTTATATAGTGCTTATTAACGAAAAGCAAGTCTGCAAACATTGCTCTCATTCCTGGAAACTGTGTACAACGGAGCATGGTAAAAAAAGCAGGGCATATCGCGGTCGCAGGGGCGGGGGTCATTGGCCTGTGCGTCGCGCTGGCGGCGGCGCGCGCCGGGCATCGGGTTACGATTTACGACCCTGGCGGCTTTCCGGCGCTGGGCAGCGCCAGCGCCATAGCCGGGGGGATGCTGGCCCCCTTTGCCGAGGCTGATCACATGCCCGCCCCGTGGGTGGCCGCAGGGCTGCGCAGCATTGAATTGTGGCAGGAGCTGGAGGCTTTTTGCGGCACGGATTTCGGGCTGCGCCGGGCGGGGTCTTTGCTGGTGGCACATGGGGCGGATGCGCATATTCTGGCGCGGTTTCAGACCTATTTGCGTGCGCATGGGGATTTTCTCTGGCTGCGCGCGCCGGAGATTGCGGAGCATGCGCCGATGCTGGGCGCTGGTTTCGATGCCGGACTTTACTTGCCGCAGGAGGCGCATCTGAACCCGGCGGCGGCGCTGACGGCGCTGGTGGATGCTCTGCGCGATCAGAATGTGATGTTGGTGG
>JAKLJF010000314.1 GCA_023151335.1 Thermoanaerobaculia bacterium
CAAATTGGTCATTGAACATTGTACATTTCAATTTTTAAAATTTTAAAATTTATAATTTTTGAAATGTACAATGTTCAATGACCAATTTACAATGTTCAATGCGGTATAAGGCGAGTTCTGTCAACCAAGCCACACATGCCCACCACCGCCGCACCGATCAAATACGCCAAAAAAGGTTTCAAACCCGAAACCCTGCTTCATCTGTATGAACAACTCGTCAAGCCCCGCCTGATCGAGGAAAAAATGCTGAACCTGCTGCGGCAGGGCCGTATTTCCAAGTGGTTCAGCGGCATCGGACAGGAAGCCATCGCCGTGGGCGCCGCCTGCGCCCTGCTGCCTGACGAGATCATTTTCACCATGCACCGCAACCTCGGCGTGTTCACCGCGCGCGACATGCCGCTCGACCGCCTGTTCTGCCAGTGGCAGGGCAAACGCCTGGGCTACACCAAGGCCCGCGACCGCTCTTTCCACTTCGGCGCCCTGGAACACCATATCGTGGGTATGATCTCGCACCTCGGCCCGCAACTCTCGCTGGCCGCCGGCGTGGCCCTGGCGCACAAACTGCGGCACGAAGGCCGCGTATCGCTGGCCTTTACCGGCGAAGGCGCCACCAGCGAAGGCGAGTTCCACGAGGCGCTCAACGTGGCCGCCGTGTGGAAACTGCCCGTCATTTTTGTCATCGAAAACAACGGCTACGGCCTCAGTACCACTACCAACGAACAATACGCCTGCGAAAACCTGCTCGACCGCGCCGTCGGCTACGGCATGCGCGGCGCGCAAATTGACGGCAACAACATCCTGGAAGTGTATGCCACCATTCAAAAAATAGCCGCCGAACTGCGCGAAAACCCCGAACCTTTCCTGCTCGAATGCCGCACCTTCCGCATGCGCGGCCACGAGGAAGCCAGCGGCACCAAATACGTGCCCAAAGCCCTGATGGAAGAATGGGCCAAAAAAGACCCGCTGGAAAACTACGAACGCTGGCTGCTGGAAACGGGCGTACTGTCCGAGGAAAAACAAAAAACGATCCGGGAACAATCCAAAAAGGACATCCTGAAAGCCGTCGAGGTCATGTTCAACGAACCCGAACCCGTGCCGGATACGGAAGAAGAACTGCGCGACGTTTACGCCCCCGCCCCCCGCCCCGTCGAACCCTCGGGCCCCGTGCGCGACATGCGCTTCATCGACGCCATCAGCGAGGGCCTGCGCGAAGCCATGCGCCGCCACCCCGAACTGGTGCTCATGGGGCAGGACATCGCCGAATACGGCGGCGTGTTCAAGATCACGCAGGGATTTGTGGAAGAATTCGGCAAAGCCCGCGTGCGCAACACCCCCCTGTGCGAAAGCGCCATCGTCGGCATCGGCCTGGGCCTCGGCCTGAAAGGTATAAAAAGTATGGTGGAAATGCAGTTTGCCGACTTCGTCACCTGTGGTTTCAACCAGATCGTAAACAACCTGGCCAAACTGCACTGGCGCTGGGGCCAGAATGCCGACGTGGTCGTCCGCATGCCTTCGGGCGGCGGCACGGGCGCCGGGCCATTCCATTCGCAATCGAACGAAGCCTGGTTCACCCACGTGCCGGGTCTGAAAGTGGTGTTCCCCAGCACCCCGCACGACGCCAAGGGATTGCTGCTGGCCGCCTTCGAAGACCCTAACCCGGTGATGTATTTCGAACATAAAGCCTTGTACCGCGGCGAAAGCGGACCGGTGCCCGAAGGCTTTTACACCGTGGAGATCGGCAAGGCCCGGCAGGTGCGCACAGGCAGTGATGTCAGTATCCTCACTTACGGCATGGGCGTGCGCTGGGCCGAAAAAGCCGCCGCCGAACTGAACCTCAACGCTGATATCGTGGATTTGCGCTCGCTTGTGCCGCTCGATTACGAGGCGATCAGCGCCTCGGTCAGGCGCACCAACCGCGTGCTCATCCTGCACGAAGACACGTTGTTCGGCGGTATCGGCGGCGAAATAGCCGCCTGGATTTCCGAGCACCTCTTCGAGTACCTCGACGCGCCCGTGCTGCGCGCTGCCAGCCTCGACACGCCGGTGCCGTTCGCTATTCCGCTGGAGCAGAATTTTTTCCCGGCGGAGCGGATGAAAGAGCAACTGAGGCGGTTGATGGCGTATTAAAAGACTTTCACCGGCACCTCCACCGCCCGCAGCCGCCGCCGTTCGTTCAGTTTTATCCTTTTGCTTTTAAAAATCTGGTGTAAAATAAACCCCGACGCCAGCCCCGTACCTGTCACGATGGCGGTGCCGGCGGTCAGTTTATAATCGTCGAAGGCCGCGCCTATGAGGGAAAAACCGCCCCAGGAGGCCCCGAAAATCATAAAAGAGGGCCCCAGGCTCCGTAGGAAACCGGGATGCTGCAACCGTATGGCCGCAATGTCGCCGACAGGCAGGTATTTCAGGTCGAGCGCCACCCGCTGCGAGTCCATTTGTACGTCGGTGATGGTGGCAGTAAACCATTCGGTATCGCTTTTCAAGCGGTAGGTGATCTCTTCGCCGGCGTAAAACTTGATGGTACGGGCTTTGTTGGCTTTTTCCAGTTGAATGAATTTTTGGGCGAAAAAAATATCCGGCGAAAGCAAAAAGATAAGGGACATGATACAAACGGCAAAAGGTGGAGTTGAACGCATTACGAATTGTTTTTGTGCTGAACGCAAAGGTCGGCGTTTTCGCGGCTATGTTGAACGAGGCTGTATTATAAGTGAATTGCTGTTTGTCTATCCAAAATTTAAATTGGAATACTCGGGTTATTCACGCTTGGGCCAAACAGAATTTTGAACCACCTGGCAATATTCTACTTATGAGTCACCCTCGTCGTAGCCGATACCAAAAGGCCGGCCCTGAACCGTAATTGTAACAATCCACTCGGCATATCGTGACTTTACGCTCCCAAACGCTACCTGGCTGCCAACTCCCGCTTATTTTTGCCCGAAACATTTCTTTTCCATGAAAAAAATACCGATCCGTTTATTGCCCCTTGCCATTTGCTTCCTGCCGCTTGCTCTTTTTGCTCAAAAAACCTCCGTACAAAACATCGACCGGCGGGTAGAGGACCTGCTCGCCAAAATGACCGTCGATGAAAAGATCGGCCAGCTCAACCAGGCCGCGGGCGACATCAGCACCGGCACCGACGTGAAGCAGGATAACCTGCTCAACCAGATCCGTGCCGGAAGGGTGAGTAGTGTGATCAGCCATACTAACTTTAGCAACAAGATCACCATGCAGCGCGCGGCCGTGAACGAAACCCGGCTCGGCATTCCGCTCGTTTTCGGCTTCGACGTGATCCACGGCTATAAAACCATATTCCCCATTCCGCTTGCCCAGGCAGCCACCTGGAACATGGCCGCCATCGAGGCCAGCGAACGCATCGCCGCTGCCGAAGCCGCCGCCGATGGCCAGAACTGGGCCTTTTCGCCCATGGTCGACATCACCCACGACCCCCGCTGGGGCCGCGTAATGGAAGGCGCCGGCGAAGACCCCTATCTCGGCAGCCGCGTGGCCGAGGCCCGGGTGCGCGGTTTTCAGGGCGACGACCTCAGCCTGCCCAACACCCTGGCCGCCTGCGCCAAACACTACGCCGCCTATGGCTTTCCCGAGGGCGGGCGCGAATACAACACCGTGGACATGAGCGATCAGCGCCTGCGTCAAACCGTGCTGCCGCCCTTCGAGGCCGCCGCCCGGGCCGGCAGCGCCACGTTTATGAACGCCTTCAACACCCTGAACGGCGTACCCGCCAGTATGAATAAGTACCTCGTGACCGACATCCTGCG
Organism: Thermoanaerobaculia bacterium; assembly: GCA_023151335.1. GTDB lineage: Bacteria > Bacteroidota > Bacteroidia > Chitinophagales > Saprospiraceae > M3007. Next base: position 3,777 of record JAKLJF010000314.1, read on the forward strand.
CGGCGAATGGGGTTGGAAAGGCCTGGTGGTCAGCGACTGGGATTCTTTCGGCGAAACCATCAAACACGGCGCCGCCGAGGACGACGCCGACGCCTCCGCCAAATGCCTCTCCGCCGGCAGCGACATGGACATGGCCGGCGGCACTTTCCAACGCGGACTGAAAAAAGCCCTCGAACAGGGCCGCGTAACGCAGGCGCAGCTCGACGAAGCCGTGCGCCGCGTACTGCGCCTCAAGTTTTCCCTGGGCCTCTTCGACGATCCTTTCCGCTACCTCGACCCCAAGCGCCGCGAACAAACCCTGGAAAAACCCGAATACCGCCAGGCTTCCCGCGCCATGGCCGCCGAAAGTATGGTGCTGCTGAAAAACGACGGCGGCCTGTTGCCGTTGAACGCCGGAGGGCCGTTTAAAAAAATCGCCATTATCGGCCCTTACGCCGACAGCCGGGGCAACAAAGACTACATGAGTTTCTGGACGCTCGGCCTCGGCATGCGGCAGTACGACTCCACCAAAGTGGTCACACCCGCTATGGCGCTCAAACCCGCCCTCGAAGCACTGGGTTTCGAAGTGACCATCACCCCCGTATGCCTCGACGCCGCCTGTACCGAGGTAGACTACAGCGCCGCCCTGAATGCCGCCCGCGCCGCCGACCTGGTGATCGCCTGCATCGGCGAACGCGGGATCGACTGCGGTGAAAGCCGCAGCGTCAGCACCCTCGAACTGCCCCGCGGCCAGGAACGGCTGGTGCAGATCGCCGCACGGGGCAACAAACCCGCCGTAGTTGTGCTGTTCAACAGCCGGCCCCTCAGTTTCCCCTGGATCAGCGAAAACGTGCCCGCCATTCTCGTGGCCTGGCAGCCCGGTTTCGAAGCCGGCAACGCCCTGACCGACGTACTCACCGGAAAAGTGAATCCTTCTGCTAAATTGCCTGTCACCTTTCCGCGCAGCACTGGACAAATACCGATGTACTACAACCACCTGGGCACCGCACGCCCGCAAACCCGGCTCGGCGAGATATGGACCAGCGGTTATCTCGACCTGCCCAATACGCCCGCTTACCCGTTCGGTTATGGACTCAGCTACACTACTTTTTCCTATTCCGATCTGAAATTGAACAAGTCTGTCATCAATAAAAGTGAAACGCTGGAGGCTTCCATTACCGTGACCAACACAGGCAAAGTGGCCGGTGAAGAAGTGGTGCAATGTTACATCCGCGACCTCTTTGCCGATATTTCCCGCCCGGTAAAAGAATTGAAAGGTTTTGAAAAAATAAAACTGGCCCCCGGCGAAAGCCGCACGGTAACGTTCAAACTCAAGGAAAAAGACCTGGGCTACTGGAACCACCAGTCCAAATTCAAGGCTGATGCGGGGAAATTCAAGGTGTTCGTGGGAGGAAATTCGTCGGAGGTGAAGGAAGCGGAGTTTGAGTTGAAGTGAAAAATAGGAGCACCGCGAGGAAACAAACATGGTTTTGTTGCCTGGACAGACCCGCAAACAGGCATACATACTTCGCTTTTTCACCCCAGAAATGACAAGTGGCAGGAGCATTTTTCCTGGAATGAAGACCTTACCCATGTGCTCGGCTCAACGCCGAAAGGGCGGGCAACCATCGATCTATTGAAAATGAACAGGCCCGGCTTGATCAATTTGCGCAAAGCATTTATCTAACACTGGTGCTGGTCAATTTAGGATATTACAGATGGGTATTTCACGCTTTCGAGAGTCAAGCGTCTCAATGATAAAAATCATCCTTTTCAACCTGTATTAACCATAGTTTTGTTTTTCACGATAACTTTACCATTTCAAATATGGAAACGACCATTATGACGCGCCAACCTGCTGCCGACGAATACGCACCTTATTATAAAACCTATGTCGACGCCGTACAAACGGACGATATCGTCGCCTATCTGGAACAACAAAAAACAGCTGAACTCGATTTCCTGCGCGGTATCAAGTGGGAAAAATGGGAGCTGGCCTACGCCCCCGATAAATGGACCCTGGCGGAAGTTGTGATCCATGCGATCGATACCGAACGGATCTTCGCCTACCGTGCCCTGCGCATCGCACGGGGCGATAAAACGCCGCTGCCCGGCTTCGACCAGGGCCCCTACGTGCCCAACTCCGGCGCCGCCTCCCGCACCCCCGCTTCTATTGCCGACGAATTTGCCGCCGTGCGCGAAGCCACCATCCATTTGTTCAAAAATTTTACGGATGACATGTGGAACCGCCGCGGCACAGCCGCCGATAACGAAGTCAGTACACTGGCCCTCGCTTTTATGATCGGCGGCCATACGGCCCACCACTTGAAGGTGATCCGGGAGCGGTATCTGGCTAATGGAGGTTGAGCGGGTTTAACGGGTTTAACGGGTTGAGCGGGTTTAACGGGTTTAACGGGTTGAGC
>JAKLJF010000315.1:0-355 GCA_023151335.1 Thermoanaerobaculia bacterium
TCCGGCTCACAGTTTTTTCCCATCGCTGGTTTTGCTCGACCAAACGGGTTTGTTGGCGGCATTGTACATCATCAGTGCTCCGTCGTTTTCGAGGGCCATGCGCACGGGCTTCCATTCGGCGGAGCCGTACTTGGCATCGTGGAATGCGTGTGTGCCCGTTGCCCATACGGCTCGGTTGTTGGGGTCGTACACCACCAGGTGCCCGTCGGTTTGCATATCCAACCGGCAACCGGAGCCGGTGGTAACCATACTGCACCAAACAAAGTCGTCGCTGTTCGTGTAAATACATAAATTGCCGTCGCTTTGCATCACGAGGTAGTGTGACTCATCCGGGGAGTATAGCCGCTCGTTTTCC
>JAKLJF010000315.1:365-6169 GCA_023151335.1 Thermoanaerobaculia bacterium
CGCCTTCGTTCCAGTCCAACCTGACGGTGACATTCCCATTGTCATTCGAAATAAAAGTGGCCTTTGCACCTGCCTTGCTACCATTACAGGACAGCACATTCATGGTGATTTTTTCGGTTCCGCAGTACTTTTGGGTTGATTCCGTGCCCCAGGCCAGCGATACGGGTTTGGCCAGGTCGGTTTGTTTGATGGTCCAGGTTTGCACAGGGTTGTTTTTTCCGATTCCACCTACCGCGGGGCAATTGACACATATTCCATTCGTGATCTCCAGATTTTGTTTGGCGAATGTGGAGCCTTCGTTCCAGTCCAACCTAACGGTGATATTCCCATTTTCCCCGGAAACAAACGTGGCCATGGCATTGGTTTGACTGCCTTTGCAAGACAGGGCATTTTGCGCAGCAGCTATCAGTGAGAAATTCAGCAGAAGCATCAGCGCGACTACAGACTTGTACATAGTGGGTAAATTTATAAAAGGATATTGCCTACTCTTTACTGGATTTTCAGCTGCCTCCAATCACCCGGCGCCATAAACCTCCCGGGATGACAGGGCAAAAGTCACCCCCGCCCAAGTGACGTTTTCCGTCAATCTTGTAGCAATTTCCGGCAAAATCAAGCGCAAGCGTCCTGAAATAGCCCCATCCGGATGCCCGAAGTGGTGTGGCGTTTCATACCTCCGACGGCAACTTCCCGAACCGCTGCCGGAAGGCCCGCGAGAAGGAGCGGGCATCGTCGTACCCCACCCGGTCGGCTACTTGCGCGACAGATTCACAGACGCGGTTTTCCAACAGGCGGCGGGCTTCCGTCAGCCGCACTTCCATCAGATAATGCAGCGGCGTCAGACCGGTCAGGCGTTTCAAGCGGCGCAGCAGGTTGGATTCGCTCATGGCGAATACGCGGGAGAGCTCGGCAATGCTCAGCACGTCGCTGGAAAGATGCTGCCGGACGTACTGCTCGAAGGATTCGAGCCATTCGCGGTCGGGCTGCGACATCACTGGGCGAGGCGTTTCTTCAGCGGCGACTACCTGTTGCCGGACGGCGTAATTTTTCAACAGGTTTCCGATGCGCGCGAGCAGTTCTTCCTCGTCGAAGGGCTTGTGCAGGTAGTCGTCCACGCCGATGCGCAAGGCTTTCAGTTTGTCCTGTGCCTCCGCCCGCGCCGTAAGCATGATAACCGGGATATGCCGCGTGGCATCGTCAGACTTGAGTTTTTCGAGCAACTGGTAGCCGTCCATGACGGGCATCATGAGGTCGGAGAGGATAAGCGAGACGGTGGACGGTAGACGGGAGACGGTGGACGGTAGACGGGAGACGGTGGACGGTAGACGGTAGACGGGAGACGGTGGACGGTAGACGGTGGACGGTCGACGGTAGACGGTGGACGGTGGACGGTGAACGGTGGACGGTGGGCGGGAGATGGTGCTGATCCCGTCTACCGTCCGCCGTCCACCGTCTACCGTCAGCAATTCCAGCGCTGCCTGCCCGTTTTCAGCCGTCACGACGTGGTATTTTTCCTGCAAAACAGAGCGGATGTAGTCCTGAAGCGCGAGGTTGTCCTCCACGACGAGAATGGTTTGTTTGGCTTTGCCGGCGGGTTCCGACGCGGCAGGTATTGGGCGACCGGCGCTGCCGCCAACCGGAAGGACATCCTGGTCTTGTGGTGGGTCGGGCATGGCCGGCGCTCCGGTTTCTGCCGGGGCGACCGGGAATGTCACCTGAAAAACCGAACCTTTGCCCAGCGTGCTCTCCACCCTGATGGCGCCGCCGAACAATTGGGCGTACTCGCGGCAGAGCGCCAGCCCGATGCCCGTGCCGCCCTCGGCGGGTTTGTCGGGCCGGGTGGTCTGGAAGTAGCGGTCGAACAGGTGGGGCAGGTCGTCGGGGTGGATGCCGGGGCCGTTGTCGGCCACGCGCAAGTGGAGCATGCCGCCTTCGAGCGCTACGGCGGCCTCGATGCGGCCGCCGTTGGGCGTGAACTTGAAGGCGTTGGCGAGCAGGTTGAACAGTATTTGGCGAAACTTTTCCTGATCGAGCAGGATCGCCGGCGTGTCGCCCGGAGGTAAAAGGACGGAGAAATGAATTTGTTTGCGCTCGGCCAGGGACTCGAACTGGGCCAGATAGGCCCCGGCAAAGGCCGGCAACCCGGTAGGCTTCGGGTGCAGTGCTATGTGCCCTTGTTCGAGTTTTCGCAGGTCGAGTATCTCGTTGACGAGCTGCTCCAGTTGTTTGCCGCTCTGACGGGCCATTTGCAGCAGGTGCGCCTGCTTGGCGGTCAGGTTACTGTCCTTCAGCAGGCTTTGTATGGGACCGAGCAGCAGGGTGAGCGGGGTGCGCAGTTCGTGGGATACGTTGGTGAAGAAGCGGGACTTGGCCGTGTCGAGGGATTTCAGTTGTTCGGCTTGTTCGCGGATGCGGGTGTTTTGTTCGGCAAGTACCCGTTTGCCTTGCCGTTGTTTGTGCAGACCCACAAGCAGGCCGATGATGAGCAGGCAAACCAGCCCGAAAATGATCGAGGTGTAGATGAGTTGTCTTTTTTTCAGGGCCAGTTCGAGGCGTTGCCGGTCTATTTCGTTTTGTTTTTTTTCATCGTTGAGGCGCGCGTCTATCTCGATGATCCTGGCTTTGCTGTCTTCCCGCAAGAGGTTCAATTCCTCCTGATTGCCCTTGTTCAGGTAAAAAAACGCCGAGTCCAATTGTCCCAGTTTCCGGAATAATTCGCTGCGAAAATGATAAATGCTGCCGATGATCGCATGTTGTTTGTGGCCTCCGGCAATGGCCCGGTGGGCGAAGGCCAGGGTAGAGTCGTTGTACGTCAGCGCCAGCCGGGTATCGCCTTTTTGAAAATAAATGCGGGCAATGGCGCCGTACATGTAGCTACACCCCGTGTGATCTTCCAGTTTTCGGTAAAGCCCGACCGCCGCCAGGCTGTGCTGCAAACGCGCTTCCACAGCATCACGGGGCAAGAGCAGGTTCATCAACAGGTGGCCGATGGCTTCTTCCAGTTCCAGCCGAAACAGGGGCGCTGTGCGCAGCGCCTCCCGGGCAAAGTAGATCGCGGAGTCTTTATCGCCGTACAGCCGTTGCCAGGAAGCCATTCGGACCGCGAAATACGGGTAAATGGAGTCGAGCGCATGGCGATCTATGTGCGTTTGGGCACGTTGCAGATGCTCCAGACTGTTCGCTTTCAGTCCAACTTCCTCGTACAAGAGCGCCAAAGCCAGGCAGGCCCTGGCTGAAACATCGGGGAGTGCCTGTTTCTCGCTTTGCTCGATTACCCGGAGTAATTTGCTTATCGCCAAATCGCCCTGCCGGTCTCGCTCCAGAGCGGTAGCCTCGGCGAGTTGAACGCGCAATCCGAAAGGAGAATCGGCCTGTTCGAGCGATTTCAAGGCATCCAGCAACTGCCGGGCCACGAACAACGCACTGTCATTTTTAAAGGAATACAAATAGGTCTCTGCACGAGCCAAATCCCGCTCCATGCGCTTGTCCGGTGCAGCGCCGTTTTGGGCGTAAAGGCTAAGCGTACACGCCGCCAGCCACAAAGTTGCGCCGGCAATAAGGCCGCGGTGTTTTTTGAAAATACCGGTCACGATAGTTCAGATGCAGTTTCTGGATTAAACCATATCAAGACGGGAACGGGCCGCAAGGTAGCCCCTTTTCGGAGACTGTTCAGACGGTTTTCCCAGGTTATCCGGCCGGGTCAACCGTGTTGTTTATTTTCCTTCAACAAACAGGCTATTTCATGCACCCGATGCCCCGTTTCCTTCGGGCGGGGCCACATCTGTGCGCGCTACCGGCATAGGTTGAGGCAAAAATCCCCCGGGAGTACTGTAACGGGCGATTTTAATATCAACATTAACGGCGCGTTGTCCTTCCCGGGCGGATTTTTCGACGGTGTGGGCGCCATCACGGTTGCAGGAGCAACGACTTTCCCCAGTGGTTCTCCGGGTATTATCTGACGCTGCAATGCAGTATTTTTAACCCCAAATTCAAACCATCCACATGAACAAAACAATCGCCCTCCTCGTATTCCCCCTGTTGCCGTTTCTGCTGGCCGCCTGCCAAAGCCCCGGGCGTCCGGGCGAAAACAACTCCGGCGCCTGTCGCGAACCCCACCGCCCCCAATTCCACTTCTCCCCGCCTGAAAAATGGATGAACGACCCCAACGGCATGGTTTTCTACGACGGCGAATACCACCTGTTTTACCAGCATTACCCCGACAGCAACGTGTGGGGGCCCATGCACTGGGGGCATGCCGTGAGCACAGACCTGGTGCATTGGGAACATTTGCCCATTGCGCTGTATCCCGATTCATTGGGGTACATTTTTTCCGGCAGCGCAGTGGTGGACCGGAACAACACCAGCGGATTCGGTCAGGACGGCAAACCACCGCTGGTCGCCATTTTTACCTACCACAATATGCCTGCTGAAAAAGCCGGCCGCAAAGACTTTCAATACCAGGGTATTGCCTACAGCAACGACAAAGGCCGCGGCTGGACGAAATACGCCGGCAATCCCGTGGTGCCCAATACCGGTAACATCCGCGATTTCCGCGATCCCAAGGTCATCTGGCACGAAGATTCCCAACAATGGATCATGGTTTTTGCCGCTTACGACCATGTCAAATTCTGGGGCTCCAAAGACCTGAAAAAATGGGAACACTTGTCCGATTTCGGAAAAGAATGGGGTTCGCACGGCGGCGTTTGGGAATGTCCTGATCTTTTTCCCCTGAAGGTGGAAGAGCGTGGCGAAACCAAATGGGTGCTGCTGCTCAGCATCAACCCCGGTGGGCCGAACGGCGGCTCGGCCACGCAGTATTTTATCGGAAATTTTGACGGCAAGTCTTTTACGCCGGATGCATCATTTTCTCCGTCGGTCAAAGGTGAAAAAGCCGTATGGCTTGATTATGGTCGCGACAACTACGCGGGCGTCACCTGGTCGGACATTCCAAAAGAGGACGGCCGCCGCCTGTTCCTGGGCTGGATGAGCAACTGGGATTACGCACAGGCAGTGCCCACCGAAGCCTGGCGCAGTGCCATGACGCTGCCCCGGAGCCTGGAACTGCGCAAAACGCAAGCCGGCTACCGGCTGTTCTCCCAACCCGTCCGCGAACTGGCATCCCTGCGGGAAAATACCCGCGCACTGGAACCCGGCGACATACAGCGCCAACTCGACCTGACGCAAAAAACCGGCCTGTCCCCCGCTCAAATGGAACTGATCCTGGAATTTGAACCCCGGCCCGGGGCTCCTGCCGACTTTGGCGTGGAACTTTCGAACAGCAAAGGCGAACGCTACCGCGTCGGGTATAATGCCGCTACCGGACGGTTTTACAGCGACCGTACCGGGGCTGGCCAGCACGCTTTTTCCGAAAAATTCGGCGCCGCGGTACACACCGCACCCAGGCTTTCAACCGGCAAAACCATCAGGTTTCACTTGTGCTTCGATGTGGCCTCGGCCGAGCTGTTTGCCGATGAAGGCGCAACGGTTATGACCGACATCTTCTTTCCCACTGAAACATTTAGTATGGCTAAAATTTATGTGGATAAGGGCAGGGTGAACCTCGTCAGAGGCGAAGCGTGGGCTTTGAAACGGATATGGGACTGAGCCCTGATGAAAAAGACCATACGGGTTGATTTAACGCATTGGTATATTGTAAAAAAAACGTTTGCATTGTGCCGCCAATGCAAAAACGATAAATCAGCCTGTTATGCTAAAAATCCGACTTTACCTGCTTTTTTGCCTCTTATGGCCCTTGTCCGCGGCTGCCCAGGGGGGTGATGTTATGCTGCTGCCGTTGGGGGGGGAAA
>JAKLJF010000316.1:0-3179 GCA_023151335.1 Thermoanaerobaculia bacterium
ATATATCTGATCAATTTTCTTTTGGAAAATCTATGATGATAAACTCAGATTTAGAAATAGAGTTAAGCGCGCAGGCCCAAAGATATTATGTTTTGGGGCATGCGGCTTTAGTTCATGGTATTTTACTTGGAATGAACTACGAAAAACCTAAATATAAAATTAAAAGGTATGATTTATTAGAATATTTACTAATTATTTGTTTTATTTTATCTGCGATTACCTTTATTTTATCTCAAATTCCAGGATTAGGACAAATTGAAATAAAATTCCAAGACTTGGTATTGGTATCTTCTACCTTGCTTTTGGCTGAGTCTATTATTAGGAAGAAACCAGTCTTTATTTTACTTTCTGGTTGTTTTTTTATTTTTAGCTTATATAGAGGGTTACTTTCTGGCTTCAAAGAAGAGATCATTGTTCCAATAATCATGTTGTCTTCCTTTCTTTATCCAAAATATAAAAAGGTTGTTTTAATCCTTTCGTCTGTAACTTTGTCTATATTAATAATATTGCTGCCTTCCTATGTAGAGATGTGGCGGAAATTTGCTTGGACTAACCAAGAAAGCGCTGAGAAGGCAACCCAAAAAGCAATCGAAGCAATTGCAGAAATAAACATTGTAGAATTCCAAGAGAGCAGTAGTAATTTTTTACTTTTTAGAATGTCGGAGATTCACATGTTTAACCGATATTTAAGAAATGTGCCGCGTGAGCGCCCCTACTATGGGTTCCAAATAATTAATCAAGGTATATTAAATTTATTGCCGAGAATAATATATAAAGAAAAACCTAATACAGAAGAACTTGTAATGGAGCGGGTTTTTCAAAACAATGTAGTTGATCGACGCTCAATCGTATCTGCCAAGCCTCCACTTTTAGTGGATGGATACCTTTCTTTTGGTGGGCTAGGTGTCTTGGCTTTTTGCCTCTTAATGGGTTGGGGATCTGCTTGTGCATCTGTAATCGCTGAACGATATTTTGGCGGATATTATCTAGGCACATGTGTTGTTTATACCGGTTTATTTCAAGTGTTTTGGAGGGGCAACTGTTTTGAATTTTTAATAAATACGGTTTTGTGGAGCTTCGTGATATTATATCTATTAATAACATTTAGCAGGCTTTTAAAATTAATTGAACCTGTTTAATGTCCTCTATCCTCCACATCACCCCTTCCTACAAACCCGCCTTCTGTTACGGCGGCCCAACCCTCTCGGTCAGTCATTTATGTGAAACGCTGGCCCGGCAGGGCCATACAGTGGAAGTGTTGACCACCACGGCCAACGGCCGGACAGAATTAGCGGTGCCAACCGCCAGGCCGCAATTAACAGCAGGAATCAGGGTGTGGTATTGCCGCCGCTGGACGGGCGACCACAGCCACTTCTCCCCTGCCCTCCTGTGGCGGTTGTGGCAAAGCTGCCGCCGGTACGATGTGGTGCATATACATTCCTGGTGGAATACGGTAGCGCTGTTGTCTGTGCTGATCTGCCGGTTGCGCAGCGTCAGGCCCATGGTTTCGCCGCGTGGCATGCTGAGTCCTTACACCATGCGCAGCCGGGCGAAGCGGATATTTCACCGGCTGATCGGAAGGGTTTTATTAAAGGGTGTGGTTTTACACGCGACCAGCGAACAGGAGGAAGGGGAAATTGCCGGACTGGTGCCCGGGACGGAAACCTGCTGCTTGCCCAATCTGGTGCCGCTGCCGCCTGTCGCCGGAGATCAAACCAAAGCGGTCACGCCGGATGAACAGTACCATATCCTGTTCCTGGGTCGCCTCGATCCCAAAAAGGGATTGGAAGTATTATTCCAGGCGTTTTCCATGCTTTCTTTTCCCCGTCGCCTCACCATCGCCGGCGCCGGTACGCCTGAATATGAAGCAGGACTGCGCCGGCTTGCAGGTACGTTGGGCATATCGGATAAAGTGGAATGGGCAGGCTGGGTGGAAGCTCCGTCCAAATATCAGTTGCTGGCCGGCGCCGGCGTATTCGTACTACCCTCCCGTAACGAAAATTTTGCCAACGCGGCGCTGGAAGCCCTTGCCATGGGTACGCCGGTGGTACTCAGCCATACCGTAGGATTGGCAGCGTATATACAACAAACCGGCTTCGGACGGGTATGTCCGGCAGAAGCCGGCGCCGTGGCGGATGCGCTTGCCGTTTTGGCCGCGAAAGGATGCGGTTATGAACGCCGTGTCATAGCCGAACAGATACGCCGCGACTTTGATCCGGACCGTTTGGCTGAAAATTATGTGGACGTTTACCGAAAAATGGCGGGTTCCCGTCCGTAAGTTCCTGCAACGGGAATGGAAATGGCCGGCTGCCTATCTTGCCGCCGCGCTGTTGACGTTAGCCTGTCCGGAGAGGCTGGCTTTACCGGCAGGACTTGCGTTGCTCGCTACCGAGCTAGCCGTCTGGCTTGGCGCCATCGGCCGGGAAATCAACCTGAGCGGTATTTTGAGGGCAACCGTCCTGCTCACGATGTGGGTGGCGCCGGCCCTGGCATATTGGGGTGCGCAAGCTGCCTGGCATTCCGGACACGTCATGCCGGTAGCGGCGACCGTTTACTGGTCTCTGGCAGCGCCCGGCGCGGCGCTGCTCAACAGTGTGATCCGGATGCAGTGGTTTATTCCAGCGGCCCGGGGTTCAGACGCTCCAGGTTTTTTAAACCTGGAAGCTCTCATGGCCATTTCCCTGCTCCTCACGGGACTGATCGCCCGGCTGGCCCTGCCCGCGGCGCCGCCCGCCCTCCGACAGTTGTTCCACCTGCTGTCATTGCTGGTTTTCACCGGAATACTGTACGCTATTCTCGCCTGGCCTGCCCGGCGCTGGTGGTGGGTGCTGGGTGGCAGTATTTATGCGGGCGCCCTGGCCCTGCAAACGACGCTTTTCGGCAACGCCCTGATGTGGATACTGATGATGTGTCTGTTCGCCGCGAATGGCCGTGCCATTCCGGCCGGTTGGCGTTACGGGATGGCCGCCGCGGGCATGGCAGGATTATGGATACTGCTTTCCTTTAAATACGAATACCGGAAAACGGTGCAGCAGACAGACCGGCCTGCGTCGGCTTTCAGCGTTTTCACCGGAATGCTTTGGCAACAGATCACCCATCCGGAGCAGGTTTTCAACCCGGCGGTTTTGGAGACGGCCGTCAATCGCTTCAACCAGGGATACTATACGGCCCAAACCATG
>JAKLJF010000316.1:3189-3667 GCA_023151335.1 Thermoanaerobaculia bacterium
CGGCGAAACCCTGTATGAAGATTTAAAAGGCGCCCTGTTGCCCCGCCTGCTGGCCCCGGACAAACACCGGGCCGGCGGATATGAAAACATGGCGCGTTTTGCAGGCGTAAGCGGCCGCTCCTACAGTATGAATATCGGCATTTTCGGGGAGGCTTATGTTAATTTCGGCATGGGTGGCGGCGTTGTTTGCCTTTGGGGATACGGCCTGGTTCTCGCTGCACTGATGCAACTGAGTATCCGGTATCTGTATCCGCCGTGGTGGCCGTTTCTGTGGCTTCCTGCGCTGCATGTGGAATCGGATATAGGTATTGTTGCCAATCATTTGTGTAAATCTGGCCTTTTAGTCTTTATAATTCATCTTCTTTATGTCAGAATACACAGACTTCGGCTTTCCTAATGAGCGGCCGTCCCATACTATTCATTACCTATACCCAAAAATCACCATGTTATTGAAACAATATAAGCCTGAAAAGATTCT
>JAKLJF010000316.1:3677-6159 GCA_023151335.1 Thermoanaerobaculia bacterium
TCTTGATTTGGGTTGTGGGAATGGGGCTCTTGCTGGCAAATTACTGAACGAAGGATTCAATGTTTATGGAATTGATGCATCAACTTCTGGTATTGACATAGCCCGTCGTATGCATGGGGAGGATCGCTTCTTTCTGGTGGATATTGCTCATAAGACACTTCCCGAGGCTATAAGATCATATAAATTTGATGCCGTGATCTCGACAGAGGTAATTGAACACATCTATTCTCCGAAATCATATATGCAGTTTTGCAGGAATATTCTGGAAGATAGCCAGGGAATTTTAATTCTTAGTACCCCCTATCACGGATATTTAAAAAACCTTGCCTTGGCGCTAAGTGGTCATTTAGACAGTCATTTTACCGCTTTGTGGGAAGGTGGACACATTAAATTTTTTTCATCGAAGACGATCAGGAAACTTTTCGAAGCAAACGGATTTAATTGCTTAGGTATATACGGAGCAGGAAGAATACCATATCTCTGGAAATCTATGGTTGTCGTTGGTAAATTTCAACCGGCATAATGGGACATCTTCCCATTTCCGTCATCATCCTCACCTATAACGAGGAAAAAAACCTGCCGGATTGCCTGGCCTCCCTGCAAGGGCTGGCGGAAGAGATTTTCGTGGTGGATTCCGGCTCCACAGACCGTACGCCGGAGATCGCCCGCGCAGCGGGGGCAATCGTGCTCGAACATCCCTTTGAAAACTACGGCCGGCAGCGCAACTGGGCCCTGGACAACCTGCCCCTCCGCTGCGAATGGACGCTGCAACTCGACGCCGACCACCGTGTTACCGCGGAATTACAGGTTTCGCTGCGGCAACTGTTCAATCCCCTGCCGCCCGGGGATGTAAACGGCTATATGGTCAGCCGGCGCACGATGTTTCTGGGCAAATGGATCCGCCACGGCGGGCATTATCCGGTCTATCACGCCGTGCTGTTTCGCCGGCAGTCCGGCCGTTGCGAAGACAAATTATACGACCAGCATTTCGTCGTACAGGGGACGGTGCGGAAACTCCGGGGCGATATAATTGACGTCATAACCGATTCGCTGAGCACCTTTACGGAACGTCATAACCGTTGGTCGAGCCTGGAGGCCGCGGAGCAGCCGGGCGCAACAGATCAGACGGACGCTCCACGCATTCAACCCAGAATAGCCGGCACCCCCATGGAGCAGCGGCGCTTCCTGAAGTCCGCCTACGAACGATGGCCGTTGTTTGTTCGGCCGTTTTTGTATTTCCTGGTGCGGTATTTTTTCCGGCTGGGATTTCTGGACGGCCGGCGCGGACTCATTTTTCACTTCCTGCAGGGATTTTGGTTCCGCTTTTTGATCGATGCCAAAATCTTTGAACAACGGTACCGGAATAACCCGGCCACACATGAAAACAGACCTGGGTAAATTTGACAATTCCTGGTACCATCCCGGCCGGCCGGCGCTGGTCCGGGCGCTTTGGTATTTGACAAATGCCCTGTTTTTCATCAATCCCCTGTTCCCGTTTTCCGGCTTTAAAGTGTTTTTATTGCGCCTGTTCGGCGCAAAAATCGGCCGGCATGCGGTCATAAAACCGGGCATCAACATCAAATACCCCTGGCGGCTCCGCGCGGGCGACCACTGCTGGATCGGTGAAAAAGTCTGGATCGACAACCTGGCGGATGTGGAAATAGGAGACCATGTGTGCATTTCTCAGGGCGCCTATCTGCTGACCGGCAATCATGATTATAAAAAACCGGCTTTCGACCTGATCACCGGTCCGATCATGCTGGAAGACGGCGTCTGGATCGGCGCCGGGTCGATTGTGTGTCCCGGAGTCGCCTGCCGTTCGCATGCCGTACTCTGCGCAGGTTCGGTTGCTACGAAAAGCCTAAATGCTTTCGGGGTTTATCAAGGCAATCCCGCAGTAAAAGTGCGGGAGAGAACAATCGCAAATCGTAAATCGTAAATCGTAAATCGTACTGCTTCCCCTCGTCTCCATCATCACCCCTGCATTCAATAGTGCCGCCACCCTCCGCGACACGCTGGACAGCGTTTGCCGGCAGGATTACCTCGCCCTGGAGCATATAGTGGTGGATGGCGGCTCTTCCGATGGCACCCAAAAGCTGGTGTTGCAGTCTGGCAGCCGTGCCAGGTTGGTGTCCGCTATCAACAAAGGCTTGCGACTCGCTAACGGCGACATCGTGGGTGTGCTCAATTCCGATGATTTTTACAGCCACGACCGGGTCATCAGCCGGGTAGTAGCCCTGATGAACCAGCAAAACGCCGATGTGGCTTACGGCGATCTGTGTTACGTGTCAGCGGCCGATCCCCGCCGCGTGGTGCGCTACTGGCGCTCGGGCGAATACCGGCGGGATAAATTTCTGTACGGCTGGATGCCGCCCCATCCCACCTTTTTTGTCCGAAAAAAAGTGTACGAGCAGTTGGGTGGTTTCGATCTGGCGCTGCATATTGCCGCCGATTACGAGCTGATGTTGCGTTTCCTTTTCCG
>JAKLJF010000317.1 GCA_023151335.1 Thermoanaerobaculia bacterium
TCTTCCACAAAGGTAGACCCGGCAGCAAGGCGTATGGTAGGACGATTATGCAGAGGAATAGGACTTATTTGAAATTCTTCCGGAATGCGTCCGGAGATTGTCCGGTGTGTTTTTTAAAAAAACGGATAAAGTAGGAAGCATCCTCATAGCCTAAATGCCAGGCAATGTCTTTAATTTGATTGGGAGTGGCAAGCAGGTATCGCTTCGCTTCCAAAATGATCTGCTCGTTGATCAGGTCTGCCGTAGTTTTGCCGACCGATGCTTTGGTGATGGCATTCAACTGGTAAACGGAGAGATTTAGCAGCCCGGCATATTGCGAAACGCTCTTGACCGCTGTGATCTTTGTTTCCAACAGCCTTAATAACTCTTCAAAACGTTCTTGCGTATAATTGTTTGTACCCGCTGAAACTTGTTTTGGGTTTGGGCTTTGCCGGGCAAGTTCAATAAAGAAAAGATCGAGGCATGCTTTGATTGCTTCATGATATCCCTCCTGTTTCGCGGCGTATTCCGTGAAAATGAGGGATAAAAACGAAAGCAGTTTCTTAAAACGGCTTTCCGATACTTCGCAGTAGTTTTTGCCGGTAGCCTTTTTCCATCGCTGCTCCTCTTTGGCGTTCTTTGGCTGATAAAACGACGTGTCAAACTCTAACAAATAGCCCGTGCACCCGGCTGCTAACTGTAGTTGGTGTACCTGACCGGGACGCAGCATGAACAGCGCGTTATGGTGAACGTCATACCGGACAAAGTCGATTTCGTGGATACCCTGACCTGCTTCCACGGCCAGGATGAAATAAAAGTCATGCTTGTGCAGCTCATGTACCAGGGGCTTTCCATTGAGCACCGCGCGTATATCCCTGATGCTGAACCGGCCAGCATTGCTTTGTTCCCGATGCGTAGCGGCAATTTGTCTGATCGGAATCGTCTTCATGATTTGCCTTTAACAAGATGTCACATACCGGACTCCTCCGGGGTAGTACAGTGTAAAGGTAGAGAACGCTGATTGCTCTCCCAAAATAATTCCCGGCACCCACCATGCGAAAAACCGGAAGCGAGGAAAGCCATCGTCAGATACCGCCGCATGAAACGCCCGGTGGCCCAAGCGCCGAAAGGTATTTTCCACCATTCGTCCGCTGTTTCCCTTTTTGCGTCGAAAAAGTGAAAAGCCGCTTTGTTCTCTTACCCCAATTTTGCCCGGATTGTCTCAAAAGTGATGCGCCCGGTCATTGGTTAACGAGACGTTAAAGTCCCCAATCCCGACAGCAATCCTGCGGCCTCATCGTTTTAAATTCGCTCTTTGAAAAATAAGTGAATAATTAAAAAGCTCAAAACAAAAGCAGCCATGAGTAAATTCTGGTCAACAACGCTTGCCGGCGCCGTGGGAGGCCTGATCGTCTTCGGCGCCATTAAAATGACGGAAAAGCCGGCGCCTGAGTCCGGCGTCTTGCCTGCCCCGGCGCCCGTGAAACAGGTGAATTACACCTATGGCGGCGCCCCGGTACCCTTCGATTTTACCCGCGCCGCCGACCGCGCCATGCCCGCGGTGGTGCACATCAAAGCCATGGAAAGCCGTGAAACGGCTATTCAGCGGCAACGCCAGTCGAACCCCTTTCGGTTCTTTTTCGGCGACGACTTTTTGCCCTTCGACGATTACGCCCGTCCGCGCTCCGGCACAGGATCCGGCGTTATCTATACTTCCGACGGCTATATCCTCACCAATAACCACGTGGTGGAATTTGCCGACGAATTTGAAATCACCCTGCACGACAACCGCGAGTTCAAGGCCCGCCTGGTGGGCGCCGATCCGAGCACCGATATGGCCGTGCTGAAAATTGACGCCAACAACCTGCCCGCCATCGAACTCGGCAACTCTGACGACGTGAAAGTAGGCGAATGGGCCCTGGCCGTCGGCAACCCCTTCGACCTGACCTCTACCGTTACCGCGGGTATCATCAGCGCCAAAAGCCGCGACATTAATATCATTCGCAAGGGCGCGCCGATCGAATCTTTTATCCAGACCGATGCCGCCGTCAACCCCGGCAACTCGGGTGGCGCATTGGTGGACGTGAACGGCCGCCTCATCGGTATCAACTCGGCCATCGCCACGCCGACCGGCGTTTTTGCGGGTTACTCTTTCGCTATCCCGGTCAACCTGGCCAAACGTATCGCCGACGACCTGGTGAAGTACGGCAAGTTCAAACGCGCCTACCTGGGGGTGGATATTGCCACTATGGACAGCAATCTGGCCACCGAACTCAATATTCCCTACGCTCAGGGCGTTTGGGTAAAAGAACTCGACCCGCAAGGCTCGGCAGCACAGGCCGGTATCCAGCGTAATGACATCATTACCAAAATAAATGGCAAAAATGTGACAAGCGGCCCGGAACTAAGAGAGCTGATCGGACGTTCTAAAGTAGGCGAATCTGTCAATCTGACGCTGGTGCGCAACGGAAAAGAAAAAGACGTCGCCGTAAGGCTGAAAACCCGCGGCGAAGAATAAAAAAATAATCCGGCGCCACTCCCGGCGACGGTTAAGATAAAGTTGGTTTTTCGTTTTGTTTTGATGTGTCTGCTCCGCGCAATGCGGGGCAGACTTTTTTTATGGAATGACTATCCGAGTATTGCCCCCTGCCTGCTGCAAATCCACCGTCACCGCCCTGTTCACCGGTTGATAGCGCACGTCCAGCACCGATGCATTGATGAACAGCGTTCCGTTTTGCTCCAGCTGGCCGTATCCCTCGTGGATGTGCCCGAACACGTGTACGCGCGGTTTTATCTCTTCCACCTGGCGCAGCAGGTCGCGGCAACCCACGGGTCGCGGGTCGCGCAGCACCTCGTCGAGGATGCCGTAGGGTGGGCCGTGGGTGATCAGGATATCCGTTTCTGCCGGGATCATGTCCCAGTACCGGCGGATGTCGGCGCCGCGCTGCCGGTTGAAAGCCCAGTCGAAAAACCAGGGCGTAATAGGGCTGCCCCACAGATGGATGCCTTCGATGGTGACGGCGCTGTTTTCCAGGTAAATAACCGTGTCCGGCACCAATTGCCGGAAAATACCCGGCTCGCGCTCGGCCAGAAAATCGTGATTGCCGGCCACCGCTACCCGGTAGCGGTATGGTTGCCGCCCGAACCAATCGAAAAAAGCGGACACTTCCGGCAACGAGCCGCGCATGGTAAAGTCGCCGGCATGCACCAGCACGTCGCCGGGGGGCAATACGAGCTGTTCGTGTTTGCCATGGCTATCGGAGATAAAAACAAATTTCACGGCGGAAAAATAAAACGGCAAACGGCGTCGGGCCGAAAATAATTCCAACGGGAAACAGAAAACGGTTTATGGCGGGCGATATCACCGCTCCCGCGTCGCGGGACGTCGCGATGACGCCTCTCCCCGGGACACATAGGAAATTGCTGCAATTTCCCGAACTTTGCGACCTGTTTCGGGTTTAACCCGTCTACCAACGGCCTACTGCCCACTGCCTACTGAATATGTCCGATTCCGCCCAACCCATCAGTTTCTCTCTTTTCCGCCGGGTATTATCCATGGCCCGGCCTTACCGCCGCACGCTTTATTTTACCGCTGTACTGACGATCCTATTGGCGCCCCTGGCCATTACCCGGCCCAAACTGATCCAGGTAATGGTGGACGACTACATCCTCAAACAAGATGTGCAGGGTATGACGATGCTTGCGGGCGTTATTTTCGGGGTATTGGTAGTGGAAGTGGTGTTGCGTTATCTGTTTTTGTACCACGCCGACTGGCTGGGCCAGATCACGATCCGCGACTTGCGGGTACGGGTGTTCAACCACGTCACCCGCCTGAACCTGTCCTATTTTGACAAAACGCCCATCGGTACCAGCACCACGCGCACCATCAATGACATAGAAGCCATCAACACCATTTTTTCGGAAGGCAGCATTACCATTCTGGCCGATCTGTTGTCGATCGTGGCGGTGATGGCGATCATGTTCGCGACGTCGTGGAAACTGACGCTGGTGGTGCTGAGCGTTTTCCCGATCCTGATCTGGGGCAGTTACCAATTCAAGGAAAGCGTGCGCAAGAGTTATGAAAAAGTGCGCAACCACATCTCTACGATGAACGCTTTTTTGCAGGAGCGGATCACCGGCATGCGTATGGTGCAGATCTTTAACGCCGAGGCCCGCGAAGCCGAAAAATTCCGCCAGATCAATCACGATTACACGGGCGCCAACCTGCGTTCCATCATGGCCTACGCCATCTTTTTCCCCATCGTGGAGATCATATCCGCCCTGTCGCTCGGCCTGATGGTATGGTACGGCGCCCGGGGCGTGCTGTCCGGAGAGATTACCGCGGGCATCATCGTAGCGTTTTTACTCTATATCACCATGTTGTACCGGCCTATCCGGATGCTGGCCGATAAATTCAACAACCTGCAAATGGGCCTGATCGCCGCGGAGCGCGTATTCAAACTGCTGGAAACCCAGGAGACCATCCGCAACACCGGCACGCGGGTACCGGCCAAAGCGCAGGGCGAGGTAGCGTTCGAAAACGTATGGTTTTCCTACAGCGGCAACGCCGATGAAGCGGTATTGAAAAATGTATCTTTTAATATTAAACCCGGCGAAACGCTGGCCATTGTCGGCAGCACGGGCAGTGGGAAAACCACTATCATCAGCCTGCTCAACCGTTTTTACGAAATCCAGTCGGGCAGTATCAAAATCGACGGCTACGATCTGCACGAATACGACGTGTATGCCCTGCGCCGCCGTATAGCCGTGGTGCTGCAGGACGTGTTTTTGTTTTCCGGCACCGTAATGGAAAACATCACCCTGCGCGACGCTTCCATCACGGAAGAGGACGTGGTGAAAGCCGCCAAAATGATCGGCGCGCACGAATTTATCGCCAAACTGCCCGGCGGCTACCAATACCAGGTGCGCGAGCGCGGCGCCACGCTGTCCATGGGCCAGCGGCAGCTGATCTCCTTTGTGCGGGCGCTGGTGTTCAATCCCGAAATCCTGATCCTCGACGAAGCTACTTCCTCCATCGACCCCGAGACGGAGCGCGTGATCCAATACGCCATCGAACGGCTCATCGCCCGGCGCACCAGCATCATCATCGCCCACCGCTTGTCCACTATCCGCCATGCCAGCAACATTTTGGTACTGGAAAAAGGCGAGGTCAAAGAATTCGGCCCACAGGACGAACTGCTCGGCATCGAAGGCGGACGGTACCGGGAATTGTATGAAAAACAGTTTTTGCAGCCGGCAGCCGAGGTGGAATGAGTAGCAGGGCCATTTTGTTACCGCGGACAGGTGAGGTTGTATCATAAGTCACTTTTTATACCTTGCTCCGCCAGGTTTTGTGCATCAGTGCCGGCAACGTTTACGAAACTTTAAAAGTTTCGTAAACGTAATCCTCCCGTTACCCATGCACAAAACCTGGCGGAGCAAGGTATAAAAAACATGGCAGATTTTTATTTTAACACATAGGCACATAGATAACATAGAGCGAATACTATGTGGTCTATGTGCCTATGTGTTTAAAATAATTTTGTGTTCAAATTTTCGCGTTTACTTATGATACAGCCTCGTCTGATCAAAACATTCAAAATAAAATGACTATCCGGAATATCGTCTTCGATTTTGGAAACGTGCTCTTCGATCTCGACCTGCCCGCCATCGGGCGGGAAATCCAGCGTTTGGTGGGCGACCAATACGAATCCGTTCGGGAGCGCCTGCAGCAAAGTGGCGTGTTCGAGTTATATGAAACCGGCGGCTTGTCGACGGAAGAGTTCGTCGACGCCATTCGTTTTGCCGGCCCCGCGCCCCTGAGCGCCGGACAGGTCATCGCCGCCTGGAATTCCATTTTTATCGGTATGCCCGCCGAACGTTTCGATATGCTGCTCCGCCTGCGCCGGCACTACAATGTTTTCCTGCTCAGCAATATCAACGAACTGCATGCTGCCTGGATCGACGACTATCTGCTCCGCGAACACGGCATTTCCGATTTTCAATCGCGCTACTTCGACGGCGTGTATTATTCCCACCTGATCCGCCTGCGCAAACCCGACCGGGAAATTTACGAGTACGTACTGGCCGACGCCGAAATACTGCCCGGGGAAACATTGTTCATCGACGACCTGGAGGAAAACGTGAACGCCGCCCGCAC
>JAKLJF010000318.1 GCA_023151335.1 Thermoanaerobaculia bacterium
CAGGCTTACCGCGGCAAACTGGTGTACTCCGCCAACTGGGACGACTGGGAACGCGTACCCTTCTGGTCCGAACTCGACTACATTGGTCTGGGCGGCTATTTTCCGCTGGTCGAAACGCCCACGCCCGGCGTGGCCGCCCTGAAAGCGGCCTGGCAGCCCATCCGCAAACGGCTTCAGGCCTTTAGTGAAAAACAAAACCGCCCGGTGCTGTTCACCGAATTCGGCTACCTCAGCGTCGACGGCTGCGGCTGGCGCAACTGGGAACTCGAAAAAGGCATCGAACAACGCCCCGTCAACGAGCAGGCCCAGGCCAACTGCCTCGAAGCCCTGCTCGATACTTTCCCGCCCGAACCCTGGTGGGCCGGCGGCTTTTTATGGAAATGGTTTCCGCACATGCAGGGGCATGAAGGGTACCCGGAGCGGGATTACACGGTGCAAGGGAAGACAGGGGCGGTGGTGCTGAAGAAAAAATATGGGGGGTGAGGGACATAATGGCCATGGGGAATGGGTCAAAATTCAATATGGCAGGCCGTCCTTTGGAATTTGGGAAAATGTTATTCGTTTATTGCGCAGGGGCTGTATCCTTTGTAAACACTAAAGATTGAACACAAAATTATTCTAACACATTAGGCACACAAATCACACGGTATTGACGCTGTGTGATTTGTGTGCCTGATGTGTTAAAATAAATCTGCTATATTTTTCAAAAAACATCTCATTTCAAGCGATCCCCGCGGCGTGCGCGGGAGATGATGAGATCTGAAATCAGGGCAGGATCACTTTATCGATCGCGTGCACCACGCCGTTGCCGCCCTGCACATCCGTGGCAATAATGTTGGCTACCCGGTTTTTAGCGTCCCGGATCTTGGCGCCGTCGCTCAGGGTGACGGTGAACTGACCGCCCTGAAAAGTAGTGACCTGTTGGTTATTGCTCAGTTGGCTGGCGCGCACGTTGGCGCCACTTACCACGTGGTATTGCAGCACGGCGTTCAGTGTGGCAGCCGGGATATCGTTGAGGCTGCTGGCGCCCAGTTCCTGCAACAGTGCAGCAAAAGCGGCATTGGTGGGAGCAAATACCGTGAACGGGCCGTTGCCGGAGAGCACCGAAACGTAGTCGACGCCCAGGTCGGGGCGCGTGAGGGCTGCCACCAACGTGGAGAAATTCGGATTTGCAAGGGCGTGATTGACCACAGTGGGAATGGTGATCACCTGCTCGATCACGTGCACCACGCCGTTGGAGCCGATGATGTCGGCTGTGCTGACGTTGGCCGTACCGTTGAATTTCACGCCGCTGGTTATATCTACGTACAAGCTGATCGGGCTGTTGTTGGGGCCCGTTGCCAGCGTGGCAACATAGCCGGTAGCCAGATCCGTGGAACGCACATTGCCGCTGATCACGTGGTTCAGCAGGATATTGCGCAGTTGATCCACCGGGATATCATTCAGGCTGGAAACGCCCAGGGTGTTCAGCAGGGCGGTGAAAGCGGCATTGGTCGGGGCAAGCACTGTGAAGGGGCCGTCGCCGTTCAGCGTGGTGGCGAGGTCGGCGCGTTGCAGGGCATCCACCAGAATGCTGAGGTTCTCGTTGGAGATAGCCAGATCAACAACCGACTGGGCGCCGTCGCCGTCTTCTTTGCAGGATGTAAACAGGACGCCGGAGCCCAACGTCAGGAGCAGAACGAAAAGGAAATTTTTCATGATACTGAAGTGTTGTGGTGTTTGTTAATGGTGTTAACCGTTTTGAAAAATCCCCTTCTAAACAGCCTGGCTTTTTATTTTGTTTAACCATTGTTGATTTTTTATTTGTAAAAATTAAACAAAATAAAAGTGACCGCCGATCAAAAGCAATAAAAGCGGGGCCCTTAAAACCCGTTGTGCGTATGAAAGCGGGAATTTTCAACCGGCAAGACGATAATTACTCCTAAAAGAATTCCGGACTTTATACATTTGGCCGTTCATTATTTCAAAACGAAATCACCACCGTCCATGTCCAACATCAACGCACAGCGGCTTTTTACAGCCAGTTGTTTTGCTCTCGTTACCACGGCTTTCGCCTTCGCCATTCGCGCGGGTATACTCAGTGAACTGGCTTCCAAATTCAATCTCACTGACACCCAATTGGGCTACATCAACCAAATGGCTATCCTTGGTTTTCCCATTGCGACAATGATCGGGGGCTGGCTGTACAATGAGTTTGGTGCAAAACGGATGATGTATCTGGCCCTTGGCACCCATCTGCTGGGCATTCTGATGACGATTTTTGCCGGTGATTTCTGGACGCTGTTGTTGTCCAATTTCTTTATCGGCTTCGGCAACGGCACGGTGGAAGCAGCCTGCAACCCGATGATATCCAATATGTTCAAGAATAACCAGACGACTATGCTGAACCGCTTCCACGTTTGGTTTCCGGGCGGCATTTTCCTGGGGGCGCTGATCTCTCAGATTATTTCGGGAGCCGGACTGGGCTGGCAGGTGCAGATCGCGGTGATGCTCATTCCGACCATCATTTATGCCTATTTGTTCTGGGGGCAGGCCTTTCCGGAACGGGAGGCGGCAGGTCAGGCTTCCGTTTCCGAAAATCTCAAAGGCATTTTTTCGCCGCTGTATATTTTCATGATCTTTTGCATGGTGCTCACCGCCAACACCGAACTCAGCACCCAGCAATGGGTAGAGCGGCTGCTGGGCGCAGCGGGTGCGCAACCGATGCTGATCCTGGCCATGGTAACGGGCCTCATGGCCGTCGGGCGTTATTTTGCCGGACCGATCGTGCACCGGCTCAACCCGACCGGCGTACTGTGGGGCGGCGCGATCATTTCCCTGCTCGGTATTTTCCTGATGAGCCAGTCTACGGGCGCCATGGCCTACGTTTCGGCCATTTTGTTTGCCATCGGGGTATGTTATTTCTGGCCCACTATGCTGGGTTTTACCGGCGAATATATTCCCAAGTCTGGCGCGCTCGGCATGTCGCTGATGGGCGGCGCCGGTATGTTTGCAGTGTCGCTGGTGCAACCGGTCGTGGGCGGTTGGCTGGACTCAGCGCGCGAAGCCGCCAAGGCGACCAGCGCAACGCCGGAAGCTGCCGACCTGGCCGCCGGGCAGGCTACCTTATCGCACCTGATGATTTTCCCGGCCATTCTGGTCGTCGCGTTCGGCGGACTGTGGTTTTACATGCGGGGACGGCAACATTAATACCCGTCCTGTATAACACAACTGCCAATTAGCCGTTAACTTTGTCAAAAAATAGTGCTATGACTGCTTCCGCCACAGCGCGTGCTCTTCCTATGACCCTGCAGGAACGCCTGGAACTGCCGGATAAAGTGGCTCAACGTGGAAGTTACAGATGAGGTTAAGGGATTTGTTATGCTACATCGCAAACGGCTAAAACTGAAGGATATTTATAAAAACATAATCGAGGGATAGAACAAACCTGAACAAACAAAACACGTTCTTTTAAACATGAGATTCATCGCATTTTTGTTATTCATAGTGAATTGTTCGGTGGTCAGCGCGCAAAGCGCCACCATCCTCGCTCCGCAAAAGGCGCCGGCCTCCCCGGCCCCGGCCACGGTCGAACCCGCTTCAGGGCTGCCGGCCAACGGCGACGCGCGCCGTGCCGCCGCGGTGGCCAAGGTACAAGGTAAAACGCCGGCGACAGCCCGCTCGGCCAAAGGCGATGATATGAGCCCGGTCACGTACAGTACGATGAGTGCAGCCGAAGCCGGGTCAGAACCGGCCACCACGGTTACCGTCAACGGCAAAGAGCAATACCGCGATGTGCGCAGGGGCAGAGGCCAGGAACATTTTGGCGTATTTACTCCGGTGGACGAACTGCACTTCGTACAATTCGGCGTATTCTGCAACGACGCCCCGGTGACGCACGCCCCCGACGTAGACGGCGTGTACCTGGTGTGGCACGCCGAAAGCACTTGCCCCGGCGGTACCCGGGGCGCTGCTTATATCGTCAAAGGTTTCCCCACGGCCGAGGAAGCCAAAGCCGAGGCAAGCGCGCTTAAAGCAAGAGGGATCGATTGCTGGTATAACCCCGTGCTCACGGGGGTGAAGGTGGAGATTATCGGGGTGCGGTAAGCCATATTCGAAACGAAATGAATTTTGCCAAACAGGCTTCGGGATGAAACCCCAATCCGAAATCCGGGGTCACCATATTTTCAAACACACCGGCGTCGGCACCCGGCTAACCGCTCCGCCGGGTGTGAGTTTACCCGTGGCCGGATCAATCCGGAACGCCGCTACAGTGTCCGAGTTTTGATTGGCGGCCAGCAACATCTTTCCGTCGGGGGTGATCATAAAATTCCGGGGCAGGGCGCCTTGCGTGGATTCGTGTCCGACCAGCGTCAGTTTGCCGGAAGCGGCATCCACGCTGAAAATGGCAATACTGTTGTGCCCCCGGTTAGAGCCATACACGAAGCGGCCGTTGGGGTGTACGTGGATGTCGGCACAGGTGTTTTTCCCCCGGAAACCGGCAGGCAGGGTGCTCAGGCTGTCCAGTACCGCGGGTCGCAGACCGCGGGCGTCGAAACGTACGGAGGCGATACTGCTGCTGTTTTCATTGATGACAAAGCCGAGCGTCGGATCGGCAGGGTGAAAATCAAAATGCCGCGGCCCGGCGCCCGGCGAAAGGCGCAGGCTGTCGACGCGGCGCAGTTTTCCCGCTTCCAGGTCGTACAGGAATACCTGATCGTCGCCTTTATCCACGGCCAGTATACGCCCTGGACCGGAAGGCGCGGGAATGATCATGTGCGCCCAGGGGGTGGCGCCGGGGTGTTTGTCGGAACTCAGGGAGTCGCTCAACGAGCCATCGGGATGTACACTGTAGCTCACGACATTGCCTGTGACATAGTTGGCGATCAGCACGTATTTGCCGCTGGCGTCGGTGGAAACATGGCAGGGCGCCGCGCCGTAGCTGGGCACTTCGTTGATTTTCACCAGCCTGCCGTCCGTTTCGATGCGATAAGCTGCCACGCTGCCATAAGGCGCGTCCGGTTTTCCGCCGTTTTCGGCCACGGCGTACAGGTATTTTTTATCGGGCGAAATAGTCAGAAAAGAAGGATTGGCGATGCCCGTCGTGGTATCGGTGATCTCCAACGCCCCGGTCAGGGTGTCGAGCCGGCAGGTGTAAATACCGGCGGCTTTGCCTTGCACGAAACCGAGGTCTTCGGTATAAGTGCCTACGAAAACGATGGGGCGGGTGTCGGTTTTAGGCTGTGAAGTACAGGCCGTGAGGATGAGGAGGGCGGGCAGGAGGTGTTTCATGGAAAAGCCATTGAATTGTCTGTGACAAAAATAAAAAAAATTAAATCTTTGAGCTCCCCAACCCGACACCCGCTAACCCGAAACCTTAAAACATGCTCTATCTCACCAACCGCTTCTTTTGGGTTTTCGGCGCACTCGCCGCCTTTTTTGCCCTGTCGTACGGCTTCGGGTTTTTATTTCCGCTGGCCCAGGCGGCGTTTCTGGTGGGGCTGGCCTTGATGGGGGGCGATATTGCCCTGTTGTTTGGCCGGCGGCCCAATGTGTTGTGCGCGCGCGAGTTGTCGCCGGTATTCTCGCTCAGCGACCCCAACCCCGTGACCCTGCGCCTGCACAATGCCGGGGCCTTACGGCTGAGCCTGACCGTGCTGGACGAATTGCCCGTGCAGTTTCAGCGCCGCGATTTTGAAGAGCGGCTGACCCTGGCTCCGGAGCAGCGTTCCGTCATCCGCTACGACTTGAAACCCCTGACCCGCGGAGCCTACCATTTTGGCAAAATCAACGTTTTCGCCGCCACCCGCCTGGGCCTCGTGGAACGGCGGATCCGTTTCGATCAGCCCGCGGAAGTGTCGGTTTATCCGTCCATTATTCAAATGAAACGCTACGAACTGCGCGCCATGCGGCATATCGCCCATGAAACGGGCATCAAAAAAATGCGCCGCATCGGCCATAGTTACGAGTTCGAACAGATCAAAAACTATGTGCAGGGCGACGATTACCGGAGTGTCAACTGGAAAGCCTCCAGCCGCCGCGCCGCGCTCATGGTGAACCAGTACGAAGACGAACGCAGCCAGCAGGTGTATTGCATCGTGGATAAAAGCCGGGTGATGCGCATGCCTTTCGAAGGGCTCAGCCTGATGGACTACGCCA